>SLFV01000231.1 GCA_007124075.1 Roseimaritima sp. | reverse complement strand
TAAAGTCGTTTGCAGCAAACGTCCGCTGGCATCACGCAGTTCGACGGTAACGCCCGCAATCGGCTGCTCGCCGCGATCACGACGACGATTTAAGTTCAAATCCTCAAAAACGAAACCTGAGATTTCCGCAGGTAACCGTTGACAAAAATTGTATTCCACCAACTGATCGCCCGGTTCAACCGGTATGGCAGTGATGATCGTGCTGCCGATTGCCTGGCCGCCCCCGCTGCCGACTCGTGCGGCCCCGCCAAAGTAACCTTGGGGCTGCGTTTGTACGATTTCATAGTCACCGGGGATGATCCCTTCAAATCGATAATACCCGTCAGCATCGGTAACCGTGTAGCTGACGATCTGCCCAGTTCCGTCGAACAGATCGATTCGAACACCCTCCAATCCGGGTTCCCCATCCTGGCGGATGCAATCTCCGTTGCCGTCAACAAAAACGTATCCACTGATAAACCCGGGCAGTAACTCCCCAAAATTGTATTGCGTCAAAATCGACCCGAACGCAATCGGGATGGAAGAGATGAAATCGTCCTGGGAATCATCCCCGCCCGCACTGCCTGCTTGTTGGCTGCCCTGCAGATAACCCTGGGGTTGCGTTTGACGGAGCGTATAGGTCCCCTGGGGCAGATGCGTAAAGCGATAGTAACCTAGTGAATCGGTCGTCGTGGTGGCGACTTGCTGTCCCCGGCTGTCGATCAAATCAATACGGGTACCTGGGATGGGAGCTTCACCCGGATCACGACGTTGATTGTTGTTTTGATCGACGTAGACAAATCCGGAGATTTCAGCCGGTGGCTTTTCGCAAAAATCATAATCCACCGCCACCTCACCCGATCCTAGATGAATGCTGCCAATCCGATTGGCTGATTCACGAAGCCCCCCCGCCGAACCGGGACGCGCGGTGCCGGGAAAATAAGCTTCAGGCTGCGTTTGCACCACCGTGTACACACCAGGTACGATTCCGGTGAAGTGGTACTGACCATTACTGTCGGTCGTGGTGGATGCCACCACGTTTCCGGCTAGATCCAGCAGTTCGACCGTGACTCCCTCCAGCAACAACTCCCCAGGGTCATAAAGACAGTTGTCGTTGTCATCAACGTGAACACGTCCCGAAAGCGAAGCGGGTAACAGCTCACCAAAGTTATAGTCGATTCCACGCTGCCCTTGCCGGATCACAATCTCCACGATCTCATCCCCAGGGTTTATCGCGCGGCCGACCTGGTTTCCATCGATCGTGCCAGCGGCGTCCAAACCGTCCAGATAACCCGCGGGTTGCTGCTGGCGGATCGAGTAGCTACCCGGCAGCAGTTCGGTGAACGCGTAGTGCCCATTGCTGTCGGTTCGTGTTTGCGCAACCACCGTGCCGGACGCATCGAGCAGCTCCAACAGGACGTTCTCAATGGGATGCTCACCAAGGTCGCGTTTTCCATTTTGATTCTGATCGTGGTAAACATAGCCCGCTATTTGAGCGGGTGCCGCCTCGCAGAAATCGTAGCGAACCCCATCCGCCCCGGCGGGCAACACAATATCAGTGATCAGCCCTCCATTGACGGCATGACCAACCGTCACTCCACGGATCTGCCCGACGGCCGCACGGCCGTCGATCAGTCCTGCGGGAGTCACCTCAATCAGACTGTAAACCCCTTTAGAAAGATCATTGAAACGATACCGCCCTTGGCTATCGGTCCACGTCTGCGCGATGGTTTCGCCGTGGGCACCAAGCAAAATGATCTCGACACCTGGTAGGGGTGTGCCTCGGCCGCCGTCGTGAACCCCACAGTCTTCACCAGGCGCGGCCAGGAAGACCCCACCCGAAATCGACCCCCGTGGCAGTTCGCCAAAATTGTACTCAATCCCCGTTGCTGCGCCGGGCAGAAAGATATCGCGGATCGCGTCTCCAGGATCGTCGGCCACACCAACGACCACACCATTGACGGTACCCGGACTGTCGCGACCATCATCCAATCCCACGGGCTGCGTGACTTGAATGATATCGTACAGACCGGGGGGCACATCGACGAACGCGTACGACCCGTCCGAAGCTGTGATCGTTTCCTGAGCCGCGATTGGCACCACCGTTTCCCGCGGCTCCAAACGCATCGGGACTCCCGACAAGCCCACTTCGCCGGGGTCACGACGACCGTTGTCATTGTCGTCACGATAGACAAACCCCTGCACACCCGCCGCCTGGGCATGAGCAAAGTCGTACTGGATCGCGTGGAGATCGCCCACTGGTAGGTGGATTCCTGTGATAACACTGCTGCTGGCAGATACCCCAACAGGATTGCCCGCTACACTGCCAGCGACCGAACCAACGGGAAAAAAACCATCGGGCTGGGTTTGCACAACCTGATAATCCCCAGGCATCAATCCCAGTGCGGTTGAAAAGTGATAGCGCCCCTGGGCGTCCGTAACCTGCCGCAGCCCCGTGTCGACATACTGACCGTTGGAGTCCCGGCGGTACAAGCCTACCGTAACACCGGGAAGCGGTTGTTCCCCCGCTTCACGCCTCAGGTTCAAATTGTTGTCCACCCAAATTGTTCCCGCGATCGATACGGGTTTTGGCTGCTGCGTTGTTTGCGCGATCGCAGCGGCGGTACGACTGGGGAAACTTTCCGGTGGTGGTCCTTCATTGGGTGGCAGCGGCAATCCGTACTCGCGCTCCGGATCCCCATAGTCGTTTTCGAACAGCGCGTGCGCGGTCACAGGTTCGTAATGGGGCGCGACAAAGTCAGCCCAAAATAGGACATCCTCGAACTCCTGACCACTAACAATCACATCCAGCGAGCGGTTAAAACGTTCCAGGTCCTCGTGCATTCGCAGGACTTCGTCGACATCGATCGTAAAGTACAGCCGGTCACCCGCCATGAAGTTGGTCAGACGCACCGTCATTTCCGTATCGCCATCTTCGACCTCGGCATCAACCTGAATGACTGCGCCCGATTGTGATTGAAGATGACTTATTTGGAATGGGTGGGCGTTCGCTTTCCCTATTCCACCCACGGCGGTATCAAAAATCAAATCGCCAATCGCCAAGCCATTTTGATCTTTATCCAAAGAGATTCGAAATTCGGTCATTTCAGTCTGGGGAGCGCCCCCCAAAAAACTGACAATAAACCGATTGGGCAGTTCGTCGCTTTCAAACCCACTTTCCGATTCCAACCAGTCGGTTTCCATGTAGTGGATGCCGACGGTTAAGGGAATCGCAGTCAATAGTTGTCGCGATTCCAATGGTTCCGCCCGCATTCTCCGCCGCAAACGCGAATGTGACGAACCATGGTTACGCAGCTTTTTTTTTCGACCCCACACGATCCGCACCTCCCTGTGCGCGTTCTACTGACTGACATTTTCGCTCCACGACTGCCCTGAACGGCCGCTAGCAATCACCGTGTATTTACCGAACCGGTGCTGGATCGTCCGCACGCTGTACGGTACGGGGCTGTTCCAGTAAATCGGCGATCGACCATCGCCGGATGGTTGCGTCATAACTGCCGGAAAACAGGTAACGCGAGTTCGCCTTCAAAACAGCGATTGAACCGCTGTGCCCCGACAATGTTTTTTCGATTCTGCCGCGACTGGTATCGATCACGCGAATCTGATTACTGGCACCGCCGACAGCAATTCGGCTGGAATCCAGCGCGGCGACCGTGAACAGTTTGCAGCCCGGGATCGGAATCTTATGCAACACTTCGCCATTGAGCGTATCAAACACCACCACCCGCCGATCCTCACCCACGCTGACCAACGTGTCGGAGCCTGGCAAGAAAGCGAGGTCATGGATTCGGGCGGAGTGCAACTCAAATTCTCCCGCCGACTCTCCCGATCCTGGATCAAACAAATGAACGCGCCCCGACCTACCCGCCGAAACCAGCAATCGCATGTCGTCGCTGAACGCTACCGCACGCATGTCATTGCATCCGCACTTCATCGGTGGACGCACATTTCCCCCGGGTTGGATAAGGAACAATTGCGGATCAAATCCCACGGCTGCAACTAGATTACCCACAGGCGAAAATCGTGCGCAGGCTAGCGCGGGTGCACCGGTCAATGTTTGCTTTATCTTCCACTCTGGGGAGGTGTTCCAGAAAACAACCTTCCCGTCGTTCCCCGCCGAAACCATCAGATCTCCCTGCGGACTAAAATCCAAAGTCCGTACCCAATCCTGGTGACGGTCCAGCGCGACAACCTCCTCGAAATCATCCTGGGAGACGATTCGAATTACATGATCATCGCCAGCGGCCGCTAAGTACGATCCCGACGGATGTAAGGCGATTGCAGTGACCACGGGAGAAGAGGTGCGATCCCCAGTGGTGGCCAATCGCAATTCCTGGCTGCCTTCGCTGCCAGTCAACTGGCAATCCGCTTGCCGGGCGATCACAAAAGCAATTAAGCAAAATAGCAATGGCTTCCAATGCTGTCGCGACACGTTCTTGTTCCCTCGCAGGCAAAATCGGACTATTAGGACCTATCGGATTGATCGGCAAAATCATCCATCGGTCCGCAGTCCAATCAGCCCCAAAAACAGGAACCAACGAAATGCAAATTGCTAGCACCCCCCCTTGGCCAAAGGATTGAAGCTTGGCTGGTCCCACGCGCCCACAAGGCTTGCGACCAACGTCATCCTACGCGCGCTCACGGTCGGGTCCTGACCCTTTGCCATGCGACGCAAAGTGGCAAGCAACAGGCAACAACGTTTTATAAGGAGATCCATCGCTAAGTCCCGTCAAGGCGCGATGAATGAATCACGGTGAGAGAAGTTATCGTGTGCTGCTGCGGGCGAAGCCTCCGCTTGCGGGACGCCCGCATGATCCGCCACCTACCGACGGATCAGTTGCTCCAGCTCCGCCGGTGGCTGGTCGAAGGTCAGCATGCGGTGTTCCCCCGCCTCTCGGACAATTACGATCACCTGCCGATCACCACCGGAGGCCATGCCCTGCCCCTGTTGCTGGTTTTGCGGATTCTCGGCTATCGTCGCGGGTTGCGCGGCAGGGGCAACCTTCGGTCCCAGACCGCCTGAGACCGAAGCAGCGGCGACCTGATCCACCGGAGCGGCTTGCGATTGGTACAGTTTACTTAGATTGACTCGATCCAATTGCCAGTAGATGGATCCGGGCCCCGTGTAAATTCCCACATCTCCCTTGTGATCCGCAGCGTTGCAGACGGCAATCAGGCGACCGTGCTGGTCAAACAATCCCCCCCCGCTGCGACCGTCGATCGGAGCTCCGGCAATTTCAATGTTCGAGGCACCAATGTTTTGGTTGTATTTGTTGACCCCCGTGACTCGTGTATCACGGCGACTTGGATCGTCGCCCCGGTCACAACCGAAGCTATAGACCGACTGCCCGTTGCGGACACTTTCGTCCTTGGGCAAAACCGCAACCGGTTGCACCGGAAAACCAGGTGCGATCACTACTAAACCGATATCCCGGTCGCCAGCGTCAAAATCCAATACCTTTCCGGAAACCGTTTTGACCTGGCCACCGTAAAACAGGTCCGCTTCGATTCGGCCCTGGCCCTCGGTGTCCCGAAAGACATGTCCGCATGTCAACACCAACGCCTCTTCTCCGTGCGTGTCAATAATGGTGCCTGTGGCGACCCCGTAACCATGATCGTCATAGACTCGCAACCGTACCGTGGCCGCTTCGGCACGCGCAATCGCGCCAGCTACGCTGGCCGATGGCATTGCTTCGGAACCCCCCGCCACGCTAGCTAACTGGGTCTCAGGAGCTACAGGCTGCGCCGCACCCGCCCCCTGCTGTGAGTGTGTGGGAGAAAGCTCCGGGACCGTGGCAGCGGAAAGTGCTTGCTGTAGCTTTGCCAACGGCTGTGCGCCAACAAGACGAGACTTTTCCTTGCCGCCCGCAACGATCACGTACGTTGGTGTGCTGCGGATCTGATATCGCATCGCCAATTCGCTTTCGCGAAACACATCCACGCGGCGAACCGGAACCCCGGTCTGCTCCAATTGTGCGACAACGGGACGCATCGATTGACAGGGACCGCACTGGGGTGATGTAAACTCCACCAATACAGCATCGCCCGGATGAGCAGTAACCGCCGACAACAACAGCAGCAAAGAAGCTTGTAACACGTCCCGATCCCTCCTTGGAACAGTGGTCCTTGCCGTACCAGGACCTGGGTTAGCAGCGATACGGCCAATGCGAAACAACATCCGTGCCCTTTCGCGTCGGGATACTTGCGTAGTTTGCCGATCGCTGCCAAGGGCAAGTTGCTCTTGACAACCAAGCTTTCCCTCCGCAGCAATCCTGCAATAAACGCTAAGTTCTCTCAAATAGGTGACTTAAGACCATTAATTTTTTTCCTTTTTTTCTCTGGATTTTCTCATGTTTTGCTGACGTTTCGGTTTTTTCGCCACGTATTACAATGATGGTTCGTGCGGCATGCTGGTCCAGCCGTCAGGTCTTCGTGATTCGGAGATGCTGTCACGTTGTCGGATCACCTCTGGATTCAAAACATCAGTTGTTCGTTTGATTATTCACGGAAGTTGGCTATTACATGAATACACGCCGTATTTTGGTTACCAGCGCCTTGCCTTACGCCAATGGCCCGATCCACATCGGGCACTTAGTGGAATATATCCAGACTGACATTTGGGTTCGGTTTCAAAAATTGCGAGGCCACCAGTGCATTTATGTTTGCGCAGACGATACGCACGGCACGGCAATTATGATCCGTGCGCGGCAGGAAGGACGCTGCGAATCCGACCTGATCGCTGCAATGCAGGCTGCGCACGAACGTGATTTTGCAGGCTTCGAAATTGAATTTGATCACTACGGCAGCACGAACAGTGACGAGAATCGCGAGCTTTGTCAGGTGTTTTGGCAAGCACTGCGGTCTGCGGACCTGATCGCTCAGCGTTCGGTGGATCAGCTATATGATCCCATGGCCGAGACGTTTCTGGCGGATCGGTTTGTGCGTGGGACCTGCCCCAAGTGTGGAGCCGCGAATCAGCCAGGCGACAATTGCAGCAAATGTGGAGCTACCTACAGCCCAACGGATTTGGTCGACCCCAAAAGCACGCTCAGCGGTGCGACACCTGAGCTACGCAGTGCGGAGCATTTATTTGTCCGTCTGGAAAAGTTGCATGACTTCCTGCGGCAATGGGTGGAAGAAAGCGACGCCCTACAACCCGAAACTGCCAACTACCTGTTGGGGCATTTTCTGAAGGATCCCTTGCGTGATTGGGATGTTTCGCGGCCGCAACCCTACTTTGGCTTTGAAATTCCCGACGCTCCGGGAAACTACTGGTACGTCTGGTTTGATGCCCCCATCGGATATGTCGCCAGCACACAACAGTGGTGCAACCGCAATGGCCAGGATTTGGCCGACTGGTGGAAATCCGATGCGACAGAAATCCATCATTTTATTGGCAAAGACATCACCTATTTCCACACGCTCTTCTGGCCGGGAATGCTGAAAACTGCCGGTTTTCGATTGCCGACCCAAGTCCACATTCACGGTTTCCTGACGGTCGATGGCGAGAAGATGGCGAAATCGGTCGGTACGCTCGTTACCGCCGAGACGTTTCTCCGCCATCACGACCCGGCATACTTGCGATACTTCTACGCTACCAAATTAACGTCGCGCGTCGAGGACATTGATCTGGGGCTGGAGGAGTTTGCGGACAAGGTGAACAGCGACCTGGTTGGCAAGGTCGTCAATCTAGCCAGCCGAACTGCGAAATTTGCGGCGAGGACGGGTCTGGCAACGGAGTATCCCGACGATGGCGGCTTGTTCCAACAGGCCGCTGATGCGGGAGAGGAAATCGCGGCTGCGTATGAGGCCTGCGATTACGCGCGCGCCATGCGGAAAATCATGGAACTGGCGGACCGGGCCAACCCGTATGTGGAACATGCCAAACCGTGGCTGTTGAACAAAGATCCGGCAGCCAGTCAGCAGTTACAAGACGTCTGCACCGTGGCCCTGAACCTATTTCGTCAATTAGCGATCTATCTGGCACCCGTCTTGCCCCGTTTGGCCCAACAGTGCGGGGACCTGTTGGGCAGCCCGATCCGCGCGTGGGATCAAAGCCGCATCCCCGTTTTGGGTACAGCGGTGGCCCCCTTCCAGCACATGTTGAAGCGTGTCAAACTTGAGGATTTACAAAAAATGATCGAAGAAACAAAAGCAGAAAACGCCGCGTCACCCCCGTCGACGACAGCAGCATGGGAAGACAGCGACGAACCGCTGCGGGCCGAACCATTGGCAGAGGAAATTACGATCGACGACTTCGCTAAAGTCGATTTACGGGTTGCGCGCGTGGTAGCGGCGGAACATGTCCCGGAAGCAAATAAGTTGCTGAAACTGACGCTCAGCTTGGGGGGCGAGGAACGACGGCAGGTATTCGCGGGGATCAAGGCGGCATACGAACCCGAGAAATTGGTGGGGCGGTTGGTGGTGATGGTGGCTAACCTGAAACCTCGACAGATGAGGTTTGGACTGAGCGAGGGTATGGTTACCGCCGCTGGTCCTGGCAAGACTGAGGTCTTTCTGCTGGGCGTTGACGAAGGGGCGAAACCTGGGCAGCGAGTCCATTGATGAAATTTCTGACGGTTACATTGACGCGTGCCCAGAACGGAAACGGCAGTAAACCCATATACCCCGGGTCGTTGTCGACGCTTGGCCAACAAACGCGACGCTGCTGGTTGCCTTGCGGTTGGCTCTGGGGGGCAATGACTCTCGTTTACGCATCGCAGGTGTTTGCGGCTCCGCCGCGACCTTTGCTAGGTGTCCAGCACGTCATCGCGCATCGCGGCGCAAGCGAAGAACGCCCTGAAAATACGTTGATCGCTTTTTCTCATGCGATTTGTACCGGTGCAACTGCGATTGAAGTCGATGTGCGCTCCACTGCAGATGGTCATTTGGTTGTGATGCATGATCGCGATGTTGCGCGAACAACCGACGGCAAGGGAAACGTTTCTGAGCGAACCTTGGACCAGCTAAAGCAATTGGATGCTGGCAGTCACTTTGACGCCCAGTACGCTGACCAGCGGATACCAACGCTGGCGGAGGTTTTGCAACTGGCAAAGGGACAAGTGGAAGTCCTGTTGGACTTGAAGGAAGATGGCGGAAGCTATGCCGCGAACATCGCGAAGACGGTCCGGCAGCATGGCGACCCACAACGAACCATCATCGGAGTTCGCAAGGTCGCCCAAGCCGAACTGTTTCGGGGCTTGCTGCCTGATTCGCCGCAACTAGCTTTCATCAGTACCCCCACAGAGATTGCAGCGTTTGCACACGCTGGCGTCGATGCGGTTCGCTTATGGGATCGCTGGTTGACGGACGATGCAACACTAGCGGGTCAAGTCCGACGGTTGGGCAAGCGTCTGCACATCAATGGCAAAACCGGCGATTTGCGGGAGACGCAGCGGATCATGCGGTTCGCCCCCGATTGGGTTCTGGTCGATCATCCTGGTCGCTTGATCGATTCCTTGCAAACCATCGCGGCGACGGCTGGTGACGGGCCATAGCGTTGGCTGAAGTTGCGCCCAATAAAGCGGCCTGCTGCGGCAACAGATCGCTGTTTCTGCGGAGCGTCTGTCATTTAAGGAAAGGCTGGCAAGGAATGTCGCTTTATGCTTCGAAACATTCGCGTGGGCTGACGCTACTTTCGCGGGGCGAAAGGCGACTGACATAGACTCACCGCTCCCGAGCGATCGCGCGTGCTTCAGGGGTTGGCCGCCAACTCTAGTTCAACCTCCTGGGGATCAGCGGCACGGAGAAAACGCGTCCGCAACACGATGCGCACCGCCCAACGCCCGTTGACGTCCGCCGTGACCTTCCAGTGGGGCTGGACACAAACCGACTGATGCACCAATTCAAAACCGCCTTCACTTTGGCTAACGGTTTCAATTGGGAAAGCCCAAAAATCGGTGTCGCGATCGGTCGCTAGAGAAACTTCGACTCCCAACCACTGGTCCACCAAACCCAGACTATTGACCGCTTGCAAATCGATGGGAGTTCCCAGTTGTCCAAGGTTGTGGTTCTGCTGGTCGATGAAATACCGGTCGTCGGCTCCCGCCGGGAGTCCCGCGAAATTAAACTCCACTCCAAAGTGAAATGTCTGGTTCTCGGGTAGCTCTTCCAGCAAATAGGCAAATTCCAGAGTACCTGAACCCGCGACAAGGGTTACCGCTTTCGTAATGGTCAACGGAATCCCCCAGGCATTGCCGTGCCGTTGCATCTGCAGTTGAACGCGATCGCTCCCGCGTCGCAGCTTTGCATCGAACGGAAGGTCGATAAAATCGCCCCGTTCCTGCGCCTTCCCTGACATCACGCAAGCTAACGATGCATCCTCGTCGTAAAAATGATCCATCAACGATTTTCGCGGAAAGCGATCGTACTGCAGACGCTCATTCAGTCCCGCTTGTTTGAAAACAACGCGATCATGAATACTGGCGACTTGGTCTGCATCGGTGTTGGGCCCCGCCAAGACCTTGCGGTGATACGCTTCCGGCCGGCGCTGCATGGTCGCTAAAAGATTGTGTGCAATCCCGCGCAAGTCCAGTTCGTACAGCCGCCCCCCAAGTCCTGGGGCAGCGTAAGCGATCAACTGATCATTGGCCAAACGGACTTCTTGTTGCCCGTCGAAGTTGAAGTCATCCGCGACCGCTTCGACCCAAGGGGCGTCGTCTTCCCGCGTGATTTTCTGAAGCAAGTTATCCGCTTGAATCAAGTGGCTGTAGATCGCGTTTCGCAAATGAGGCAGATAAATACCACCAAACGCGCCATGCCAATAAGGGCAGTTGCATTGGCCACGATACAGATGATCCACCAGGCTGGACCAATCGTGATGGTGACGGGCGGTGTTATCACTTTCGGACACCCGCCGGCTGACCTCCATCATCCGCGCGTACATCTCATGCGCTTCCTCGTATTTGACCTTGAAGTTGCGCCAATACCCACCCCGTACAAAGACTTGCAGTTGCTGCCAGCGGGGGTCG
>SLFV01000425.1 GCA_007124075.1 Roseimaritima sp. | reverse complement strand
GTAAACCAACCGATTTGAAATCACGCGTCGCTCAGGCTCCGGTTTTTACGGGAACTGGACGCTGACGCGTACGGTCGAATTCGTCAATCGCTTTTCGGGCGTGCCGTGAAACTTTGGTAGATCAAGAGGTCGAAGACGGGCAGTCCCTTTTTTCAACACGTTTTTTTAACCTTCACTCTCTAACACGAGAAATGATATGTCGATGCACCGATTCGCTTGCTGCTGGGGGCTGTTCTGCATTTGGCTTTCCACAGGTGTGGTAAGTGCGAGGGTTTGCAGCGGAGCGGACCTGGCCGATTGGCTCGGGTTTCGCGGCGATGGGACCAGTCAGGCAGCGTCGGACGGTCCGGATTCGTTATCGCTTGCTGACGACGGCAACCTGAAATGGAAAATTGCGTTGCCCGGCAAAAGTGTCGCGGGCCCGATCGTTGTTGGTGATTTGGTGGTTACGACCAGTTCCAGCGGTGAGGACGGCGAGGTCCTGCACATCTGCGGAGTTGATTTGAACGACGGGACCCTGCGTTGGGAGCAGACGTTCCGTGCAACCGGGAGACCCTTTTGTCACCCCACCAGTGCCAATGCAGCTCCCTCTCCGATGAGCGATGGTCGGCGGATTTATGCGTTCTTCAGCAGCAACGACTTAATCTGCTTGGACCTGACGGGCCGTTTGATTTGGTACCGCGGCCTGGGGTTTGATTACCCGCAGGCCGGAAACGATATCGGCATGGCATCATCGCCCACCATGGTCGATGGTGTGGTTGTGGTCCAAGTGGAATCGCAAGGCGATTCCTTTGCTGCGGGCATTGATGCCCTGACCGGTAAGAATCTGTGGCGCATCGATCGCCCGCGAGCGGCGAACTGGAGTTCACCGTTAGTGATTCCGCGTCCAGACCAAAGCAACGAGGTGGTCTTTCAGTCGCGAACCGATGTTTTGGCGGTTGAACCACGAACGGGGAAGATTCGCTGGGAAATCAACGAACCGGCGGCGACAATTGCATCGGCAACCTTGGCCGATTCTTATCTGCTGATTCCTGGTTCTGAACTGCTGGCCCTGGACGTTGGCGGTTCTGCCTCCACTCCCGAAGTCGTATGGCGCAACAACAAGTTGGTCCCGCGCAACGCCAGCCTTGTCGTCGGCGGGGAGCGATTGTACGCACTGAAAGGATCGGTGTTGGTTGCGGGCAACCGGTCCGATGGGGAAACGATTTGGCAGCAGCGGCTTTCCGGCCTGGGCGGGACGTGGGCCACCCCGGTATTTGCCAACGACAAGTTGTATATCTTCGACCAGGCTGGCAAGGGCATCGTCGTGGCCGATCAAGGCGATAAGGCCGCGATCATCTCCGAAGTCGATCTGGGCGAAGCGGTGTTGGCATCGCCAGCGGTTGTTTCGGGGCGACTGATTGTGCGTGGCGAGCAGACGTTGTTTTGTTTCGATTCTAGCAGCGACAGCGCCTCAGCCGATTAGTTCCGGAATGACCTTGCCACCAAACTGGCTGAGTTGTTTGAAGCGGCCTGCGTGGTAATAAGTCAGGCGATTGTCATCCAGCCCCAGCAACCGTAGCAACGTCACGTGGAAATCACGCACGTGGTGGACATGCTGGACGGCATGCAAACCCAGTTCATCAGTCGCGCCGATCGTGTGCCCAGCATTGCACCCACCGCCCGCCATCCAGATGGTCATGGCGTTGGGGTTATGGTCGCGACCGTAAGCGGTACCGCCACGAATCCCGTTGTCGGGAGTCCTGCCAAATTCACCGCACCAAACAATCAGCGTGCTATCCAGTAAGCCACGTTGTTTTAAATCCGCAATCAACGCGGCAATCGGCTGGTCAACGCCTCGGATCAGGTTTTCGTGGGCCCGCGCGATGTAGTCGTGACTGTCCCATGAGCCGTGGTAAAGCTGGACAAAACGAACCCCTTTTTCGATTAATTTCCGAGCCAGCAGGCATTTGCGTCCATACGTGTCGGTTCCCTCCTTGCCAATCCCGTACGCATTGAGCGTCCGTTGGGTTTCGCCACCGATATCTAGCGTTTCGGGTACCTGCATTTGCATGCGGTACGCCAACTCGTAATTCTGCATCCGAGCAGACAATTCCTCATGCCACGGATGATTTTGGCGGTGGCGCTCATTGAGTTTCGACAGTAAATCCAGATTGGCGCGTTGGTGTTCCCGCGTGACCCCCGCCGGTGGCTGTAGATCCAATATCGGTGACCCCGATGCCCGTAGCGGCGTCCCTTGAAATTCCGCTGGTAGGTAACCATTGCTCCAATTCGCCGCTCCCCCTTGGGGATAGCTGACCTCGGGCAAAACGACAAAACCTGGCAGGTCTGCGTTTGGCGAACCTAGGCCATAATTGACCCAAGCTCCAATCCCCGGATCACCACCAAAGCGGTTGCCGCAGTTCATCTGAAACATCGCAGTCGGGTGATTCACGCTATCAACTTGGCAACCACGGTAGAAACAGATTTCATCCGCAACCCGTTCCAGATGAACCCAATGCTCCGCCAGGGTTGCCCCAGAATCCCCAACGCGCCGAAACCGGAACGGGCTTTTCACGTAATACCGCTGTCCACTTTCCATTGCCGATTTTTCCGCCCCGCTGCGGACGAACTTTCGCAAGTGCTGACGTTCCAGTTCGGGTTTAGGATCAAACGTGTCTATATGGGATGGGCCTCCTTCCATCATCAGAAAGATGCACTGCCTTGCCTTGGCGGGAAAATGCCGCCGATCGACCGGCGTTGCGTTGTCCGCCGCGTCATCTTCCGCCGTAGGAAGATTGCGAAGCGGTTGATCGGCCAGCAAAGCGGTCAATGCCACGCTTCCCAAACCGGCCCCTAACCCGTAAACCAGTCGACGTCGCATCGAGTCAATAGACATAAACAAACTCGTTCGTAT
>SLFV01000258.1 GCA_007124075.1 Roseimaritima sp. | reverse complement strand
TAATCCCACGTTCGCGTTCCAGGTCGTTGGAATCCAGGATTCGTTCCCCTTTCAACTGGCTGTCGCGGAATTGTCCGCTTTGGCGCAGCAAGCAATCAACCAAAGTTGTTTTGCCGTGGTCGACATGAGCGATGATGACAATATTTCGAATATCTTCGCGGCGCATACGTTCACATATTGTGCGGAAAGAAAAACTGGTGACCGACTGGGCGACGGTAAATCGATACACCTCGTTCCTAGGCAAGCGTCTTTCTTCTTTGCAGTCAAACGCTTGCCAGGGCCTGCGATCGGTGCGGACATAAGCCGCACCTCTTGCGCACACGATAGCCGCAAAATTAACAATCGGTAAGGCCGCAAGCACCTGGGCCCCGGTTTTCTGCCACGGCCTTTGCTATACAACGGCAGTGGGGCTAGGTTACCCGCAACGCCTGTTGCTTCATTTTCTCGCGGATCGCCGGAATGATCTCCCTGGGCACGAATTTTGCCAAGCGGTCATCATCGGTTGACATCTGGGCAATCTGCTTCAGCAACGAACTGCTGACATGGGCAAAACATTCGTCGGCCATCAAAAAGACGGTCTCGATACCATCGTCAAGTTGCCGGTTGGCTAGCAGCATCGTAAACTCCCCCGCGATATCGGTCATGGGCCGTATACCGCGTACCATCACCCGCGCACCTGAGCGACGAACAAAATCGACCGCCAGGTCGGCAAAGGTTTCGACACGCAGGTTGCGGATGTTTCCGGTGACCTGCCTCACCAAGGCAACCCGCTCGGCAGGGCTGAATAGCGGTGTTTTATCCTTGTTTATACCGATCCCAATGACCAATTGATCCACCAGTCTCGCCGCCCGTTCGATTATGTGCAGATGCCCCAATGTGATGGGGTCAAACGATCCGGTGTAGACCGCGATCCGGTCGCTCATCTAGTTTGCTTTCTGGTTTGCTAAGGCGAAATCAAGCTTACGACGTCGGCTAATTTTTGTAGGTCGTCCAAATTGTTGTAGGCGTGAATACTAGCACGAATCTTTCCTCCTCGACAACTGACCACCACGCCACGCTGCAATGCCAGCTTGCGAAAGCCAGCAGGATCGATGCCAGGGACAGTAAATGGCACGATCCCGCTGCGATTAACGTAACCCCGGGGTAATGCGGTATCCGCCCCGGCCGCTTGCAGTAACTGCCCCGCTTGGTCGGCCAGTCCCAGCACGCGATCGGCGATCGCCTGAATCCCAAAGTCCCGCTGGATTTTCCAGAAAATCTGCAGGCTTTGGTGCAATGCTTGCAACCCGATCATATTGGCCGAACCCGCTTCGAATCGAGACGCGGATGCTTTCAAATCGAATGGGGCCTCGCCGAACAGATGGGCTTGCTTCACACTGTTCCATCCGACCGCAGGGCAACGCAACCGCTCCAGGTGACATTGTCGGATGAACGCAAACCCGGCCCCTTCGGGGCCTAAGAGCCATTTGTGGCCATCGGCCGCCAGAAAATCGATCGGGACGTCCCGCAAATTCAATGGAAAAACTCCCAGCCCCTGAATAGCGTCCAGGAAAAAGAGCGCTCCGCAGTCGTGGCTGAGCCGGACGATTTTTTCAATTTCCAACCGGTGCCCAGAGGCGTAACCGACCCAACTGGCAGTTACCACACGCGTGCGGTGGTCGATCGCCGCTGAAAATTCGTCGACCGTGGGAGGAACGTCCAGCGATCCAATCAAGCGGACTTCGACATCGCGATCTTGTTGCTGCAGCCAGGGAAATAGATTCGAAGGAAATTCGTCACGAGGGACAACGACGTTGTCTCCTGGCTGCCAGTCCAACCCCTGGGCCACGATGTTGATTCCAAAGGAAGTGTTGGGAATCATCGCGATTTCCAAAGGCTGAACATGCAACCAGGCGGCAATGCTGCGTCTCATGTCTTCGACGTCGCCCGCCCACTGCAACCAGTCCACGTCCCCTTGGCAGGCGGCTTGGTCGGCAAAGGATTGGATGGTCCGCGCCGTCGGGGTGGGCAGGGGGGCGACCGCTGCGTGATCAAAATAAGCCCAGCGGTCGGTGACCGGCATTTGCGAACGCCACCACTGCCACGGATCGTGAATCGTTGATGCTGCCAAAACGGCAGCCTCGTTAGAGTCGCTACACATTGAATTATCAACGCAATTAAAGCCAGGCAGTTGAGTAAAATACGATAAACTTAGCCGCCTTGGGAATTTTCGAGCTTTTTAATTATACTGCGATTCAAGTTTCCGCGTGTCTTCTCGCACCATGATTATCACCCGAGGTTATTTGATGCCCAAGGCGCTTTGTTTAACCAGCCTTGCGGTTGCAATCGTTGTCATACTTCTATTTCTGTCTGACTTGATCATGAGTTTTGCAGGAATGGCGGACTCGTCGCTGCTGCGCGGAGCCAGTATGTTGATGGACATCGCATTTATTGCGGTTGGAATTGGCGTCGCCATCATGGCTTGGCTGACATTCAAAGAGCAGGGATAAGAAGGTAATTCAAAGCGATGGAGATACTGGGCGGCCCAATGTTCAGCGTGGCCGGAGCGGGGGAGTCGCACGGACCGGCGATCACGACGATCATTAACGGCTGCCCCCCAGGTTTGCGGGTCGAGCGATCCCATGTTCAGTCCTTTTTGGATCGCCGGCGTCCGGGTGGTAACAAACATGGGACGCCACGCAATGAGAAGGACAAGGTTATCTTTCTAGCCGGGCTGTACGATGCCGATGACCTGTCGGGCCTGCTGTCGGGGCCCACCGTCGACGTGACCGTCGAACAGGCAAGGTTTTCTACCGAATCGTACGAGGGGGGCTATACCACCGGAGAACCGATTGCTGCGGTGGTCCTTTCCACTTCCAAAAAGTCCGTCGACTACACACAGCTTGGCGGTGAATTAGGTGAGGTACG
>SLFV01000149.1 GCA_007124075.1 Roseimaritima sp. | reverse complement strand
GATTGCTTGATCGACGAATTGCAGCGAATTTCCTGGTTGATTCAGATGATTCTCGGAGTCAAATTTCACAATAAGCTCAAATGCCCCAGTGCCAGTAAACCGTAGTAAGTGTATTCGCAGTCCAGGTCATCATCCTCCCACCCACCGTGGAACCCGCCTTTTGCATTCCAAAGTGAATCGACAAAATCAAGCCCCGATTCCGCGATCGGTGTCAAGTCGACGCGCATTCCAGAAAGTGCGTGAAGTGCGGTTGCGGTCGACAGCAAATCGGGAACATCGATTCCTTCCATCACGCAAAATCCACCTGCTTTGTAGCGTTGCCACAACCAAGCGATCATTCCTTCATCGACACTGCCGTCGAGATGTCGGAAAAGCATCGCGGCGGCGCATGTAGGCGGGGTCAGTCCGATGGGTAGCGCCGATTCATTCGCGTAACTTCCATCGGTACAACGGAAACGACGAATGGAATCAAGCACCGCGTCGGAGTGAGGAAACGACCTGCATAAATCCTGGTACATTCCGAGAGCTAAAAAACTGCCGTAGACCGTCCCCTGATCGGAACCTGGTTCCGGCGAAAACCCCGCATCGCCAGCTCGGAAATTTTCCAAGCGAGCGAGCAACATTGCGGCTAAATTTTCCGGTACTTTTCGATCGTAAACGGCGCTGAGGCAACGTGCGAGGCAGGAAAGATGAACGAGATCCAGCCCGTCGCCGTCACCGAAAGACGCCAGGTACTTTTTCAGGCTTTCGGCTGGCAACGTCTCCTGCAGTCCCATCAATCCGCCGATGGCGAACGACGTGTAATACAAATCGCTGCTGCCAACTCGGTCTGAGAATCCGCCATCCGCGTTCTGCAACTCCCGTAGGAAGGTCGCCACCAATTCGCTTGAATCACCCAGTACTCGCGGTGCTAGTCGCACCACTTGCAGCATTTCGAGATTCAAACTCATGGCACCATCCCGCGATTTCAACGACAAATATCTTGCTCACCACACGCCGCAGCAATCCTTTCAGGCTTGCATTCTTCAACGCATCGAGCGATCGAATCGCATCTTCCTTGTACGACTCCTGAAGCGACCGACAGCGCTGAACAACCTCGTACTGTTCCATCAAATCCCGGACTTCCGCCAATTCTTCGGTATTAGCGGTCCGCGTCCAAACCTTAGCCACCAGTTCCTTATGTACCGGTTTGGCCTTGACACGTTCCAGCAGAATGGCTGTCGGCAAAGACGGCCGCATCGCCCCCAGATCGTCGGGATCTTCTCCACCGTCCAGATCTTCCAAATCATCCCGAATTTGGTAGGCGATACCGAGCGAATCACTGAACTTCGAAATGACTCCCAAGGTCTCTTCGTCAGCCCCGCCGAACTTAGCACCCAAAAGGAGTGCGACCTCGAAAGCAGGCGAGGTTTTTTTTCGGAATATTTCCAGGACTTCGGTCGACGCCAGCGGTTTCGGGTCGCGCGTCCAGGCCAACTCAGCTCCTTGACCAAGGCAAAGTGTACGGTGTCCAGCAACGGCGATTCGGGTCAAAGCGACCGAGATGGCCGGGTCCAACTCGCATTCAGAGATCAAACGATACCCTTCGCCGAGCAGAAAATCGCCGACGTTCAACGCCATCGGCAAGCCGCGCGACACGTGCAACGTTTCTTGACCGTATCGCGTCGCATCATCGTCTTCGATGTCGTCATGAACAAGCGAAGCTTTATGGAAACACTCGACCGCCACAGCAAGTTTTTTCAGACTTTCGTCGGGCGTGGGTGCACCTTCGGTTTGTAAGGCTCGCCAAGCGCACAGCGTCAAGAACGGTCGCCAGCGTTTTCCCGCTTGCCCCAGTTGCTCCTGGGCGATTCGCTCGGTCGCGTCTTGAGGAGACCCCATGATTTGGGACAAGGTCTCTGGTTGAAACCATTCGCCCACCGAATCACGCATCCGATCCAAGTCCAGACGATGGGTATGGTCATCGCTATGCAGATGGATTACTTCCCAGATCCACTCCAAATCGACCGTGACATCTTTGCAGTCGTCTTGCAGTAGCGGAATCGCCACGCCTGGAATTGCGGCGGCCTCCATATACGGGAAAGCTTTCTCTAGCACCGACAAGCAACTCACGCCGACGATGGCTTCGATTTTTCCGGTTTCGATAAGTGCCATGACCAGGGCTGAGCCCTCGGCGACAAGCACGGCATACCCCAACCGTTCCGCTTCTTCCTGAAGGTCTTGGATCGAACAAAGCCCGCATTGTTTGCAGAGCAAGCCGAATTCGTCGAATGGAGCGGGGCACTTCGACTCGATCCTCATGCATTTAGGCAACAGCAGCAAACGACGCTCGAAGGGAACTGCCGCCACCGTGTCCCGCCAAACTTCGCTGTTCAGGACTACCGCGACATAGTCGGTGTAGATCGGGTCCAGCTCGTACGCGGCCACAAACTGTTCGGAGTACTCCCGCAGTTGTCCAACACTAATGGGCGGGACAGGTTTCATTTCGGCAACGAAGCGTCGAAGCTGAGTCCGAATACGTTCGCGTTCGCCACGGGTCTGGGGAATATTCTCCTTTGGCGGACGGTCGGCCTGTACCGGAACCATTCGCGGTGGCTGAATAATCGAAAGCTGCATGATCGACCTCTATTATGTGTAGGCACCGAAACCAAAGAAATAATGTTTCTTGGCAAAACGGTACAGCCAATGCTTTTCAGGGATTTCTTCACCGGGGGTGTGCTGGCTGCCTCGCGGCGTTAACACATCAAGTTCGGCCAATGCGGTTTGCCGTTGCGTCGTGTCGGCGGCGGCGTGCTTGGTAACCAAATCCCGAACCAGGTCTGGACGTTCCAGCACCACGCAACCGCGAGTCGCTTTTGCCGATTGCTCGCGGAAGTCACGAAGGAATTCCGATTTGGTCATCAACTGATAGAGACTTGGTTCATCACAGATATTCTCGGTGGCAAATTGGATAATCGGACAAGGTTCGATCGCCCCCGATGGGCCGATGTGATGACTGATCCCCGTGGCCATGGGGCAAAGGGCTTGACCCTGATCGTCCCAATAGGCATCCACGATTCCGATCGGCATTTTCGCCCGCATTTCGACCGCAAACCGCCTCACGTGAACAACCTGCTCGGCCGTCAGCGCAAGCTCCTCGGCTGGTTTGGGGCCTACGACCCGGTAGGTATGGAACCAACAGTAGTGGACCCCCATATCGATCAGTCGCTGCAACCACGGTTCACTGACCAAATCAATGTTGCTTTGGCAAACACTCGTCGCGACCCCAACGATGATTCGATTCTTAACGCAGTTCTGTAACCCTTCCAGCGTTTTATTTAATACATCCTTACCACCACGGCGACCGTCGCTGACAACCTCCGATCCTTCAATGCTGATCAGTGGCGTTGCGTTTCCGACCTTCCTGAGTCGTTTCGCGACTTCGTCGGTGATGAGTTGTCCGTTGGTGAAGATTTGGAAATAGCAATCGGGATGGGATTCCAAAATATCGAAGAGCTGCGGGTGCATGAAGGGTTCGCCCCCCAGGATGCCGAAGAAGCTGTTCCCGTGTTTCTTGGCGTCGTTGATGATCCGATTCATGTCATCCAGTTCTATCATCTGACGCTTCGATGCGACATCGACCCAACAACCCTGGCACCGTAATTGACAGCTATTGATGACCGATATGAACAGAAAGGGGGGGAAGTGCACGCCTTGTTTCAGCCTTCGCTTGAACTTCTGGACCGAACGCATCCCCTTGAAGCCAAAATTCCAAGCGAACTTCCATAAAGCCTTTTTGTCGACTTCACGCATCATCCTGGTTGAAAGTTGAACGATCATAGTTGTTGGCTAGCTTCCGGGGTGAGCGTTCGATTGGTTGCGACCCGCCTGACGATCGCGTAACTCGATAGCATCGGCGGCGCGCTGTTTGGCTTGAACCGCCTTTTCTTGGATTTGGTCCAACGACGGGAGGCTCGACAAGACCTCGCCCGGGATGTCCATCATTCCGGCGGACTCCTGCAGTTTTTTCAAACAACGTTGACGCTCCTTCAATGCTCGTTCGTCATCGCGTTCCTTGGAGAATCGCGATTTAGCTTTCGCGCTGCGATCTCTTAGCATCGAGTAAATGTCGCCACCGAGCAACGCGGAAATGTCGACTTTCATCGCCTCTCGTCGAATATCGTCAGCGTTGACTTCGTCGCCGTTAATCGGTCCCGCTTTGTATTTCGGAAACAGGATGGCGACCTCGGGACAAACGCGAGAACATGCGGGGCAATCAGTTTTACAGTTGGTTTGGTTCTGGACCGTGATCTTTCCGTCATTCGTGACACCATAGACATCGAATAAGCAGAAACTGAGACACTGCATGCAATTGGTGCAACGATCGTAATCGATCACTGGAAACCAAGGCTTCCAGCCGGCAGCGGTTCCCTCACCCGTTTCCGAGGCAAGTTCTTGCACGAGCGTCGCGATCGCCGGCGGTTCCATCCCCGAAATATCACGAACGAGAACTTGGACCGAACCATTGTCGTCTGCCAACTTTTCGGGTAGCTCTCCCTCGAACTGGCCCAGTACAATCAGGCTGCTATGTCCGAGTGGAACAAGTCGATCGCCCGCAAGAACGCGGCTAACTGAATATCCCCCACGGAGCAGGACCCGCATCAGATCATGGCGGAGGGAAGGATCAAGCCGTTTCGCACCGACCGCTTCGTACAACACTACTCGCTGGATCATCTTGGCTGTTGCAATCACGTCGATTCTTCTCCACTCTCGTTGGACATCAAGTTCTGCATCACGTCGTCGGCGGGAAGGATTCGCATATTGACGACTTGAGCATCATCGGGGGCAGGGGCCCCGGCTGCGGAGCACAGCCATTTGACCGCGCGTGGATAGCAAGCGGCAATCCGCAAGCGGGGCTGTTTCAATAACTCGATTAATGCGGGATCACGTTTCGCCGACATTTCGCACAAGTCGGCCACCGCCTCAAACGATCGCCCCGATTCGGACAGTTGTCTCAATACCTCTTGCTTCACATCCTCCGGTACAACTTTGGCATAGGAACAATTGCAGTATAACAGCGGTGGTTGGGATTGATTTTCTTGACTCATTATCTATTTCATTTCAACCGCCAAGACGATGTACGGGTACGGGACGCCCCGGCCGGAAGGCTTGGATTTGATCAACATTCCATTGCATACGAAACGAACGAGCAGCCTCCTTGAGACTATCGCGAACAACTTCTTGCAATCGTTCGGGATCAGCTTCGGCTCGAAGATTAATTGTTAGTGCGCCCCTTTCCAACGGTTCGAACAGCCGATAAGCCATTTCGGCTTGGCTGCTGCTGTGAACCAAATTCACCACCCCCAAATCGTTTCCGGGTTGTGGAATCAAAGTCATTTTCAGGTGAGCTATTTCAACTTCGCCAAGGGCTTGTAGCAGGTTTTGGTGAAGCAATTGAGCGGTTTCAAGCAGCCACCGATTGCCATCGAATTCCTCGCCTTCCAGAGTTCCTGACACGTTTAACCAACCCAGAAGGGCCTCCCCCTCGGCATACTCATCATAGTCAACGTCTACCGCAGGGCACGATTTCATGTCGTTGCTCAGGACAAAATCTAACCACTTTCCGACTCCGGCACCGCTGCGAACGCCAACCTCGAAGACCAACTTCTCGGGCCAACGATCCTCGAAGGCAGCGCGAAGTGCCTCTCGATCGCTTTCGCTGAGCAAGTCGATTTTATTAATCACAATCAAATCGGCTTCTTCAAGTTGCTTTTCGTAGATGTAGTTGACCTTCCGTGTGAACTGTTTGCCCGGCCGCAGTCCAAGGATCCCCTGAGCCCGTACCGGATCAACCACTACGCTTAACGGTGCAACCAAAACGCGATCGCCGTAGATTTGGCGAAGCGGTTCACTGACCGTAGCGCGAAGGTCCGTGCAACTGCCCACGGGTTCGGCGATCAGGACATCCGGTTGCGTTTCCGAAGTCAAACGCTCAGCCGCTTCCAGCAGCGAGTTAAACTTGCAGCAGAAACATCCCCCGGCGATTTCTTCGGTTTGATGCCCACCTGCCTGCAGCATTTGCGTATCGACCAAACCGACGC
This sequence comes from Roseimaritima sp., assembly GCA_007124075.1. GTDB lineage: Bacteria > Planctomycetota > Planctomycetia > Pirellulales > Pirellulaceae > Roseimaritima. Next base: position 4,979 of record SLFV01000149.1, on the reverse strand, counting down.
TTTGGTCATTGGTGATTGCTCCAACTTTCCGTCCGCGTTCGCGCAACAACCGCGCAAACGCCAACATGGCCGTTGTTTTACCGGCACCCAGGAAGCCACCCAGCATGATGTATCGAGGCCTCAGCACTGCGATTCCTTGTTTTTTTCTTCCGATTCCAGCATCTGGCTGATGGTTGCATCCAGTAGCGAAATATACTCGTGAACATCCATCCAACTCTCGTTGGGATCGCCGCTCATTTCGTACAACCACCCCTGGTCGTAAGGGTCCTTGTCGACCTGTTCGGGCTGTCGTTGGATCTCAGGATTGACTCCCCGCCAGTGTCCCGTCCCTATACTGTAGATATCCGAAATCGCTTTAAAACCTTCCAGCGAACCGATCGGTTCGCCTTGTGAAATCTCATCGCCATTTTCCACGTTAAACGTGATTTCGACAAAATCGCCCAGCATCCGAGCCGCAAACTTGGTCAAGCCAACACGCAGAACCCCAAGCGGCTGTTCGGCAATCCAGTAGTGAGCGGGCGAATACCTATAGTGGTTGGGCAGCCGAGTCGCAAATCGAACTTGTTTGAAGTAGGTTGTTTGATTCGGCGGGATTGGCATCTGAAGCAGACGGGATGGAGCAAGAAGTTTTCCGCTTGAGCGATTATAGAGGGTCGATCCCCAAGCTTCAATCGCCTGGTCTTTCTGTTTGTGTCGCTCGGAAAAAAGCATAAAGGATCTCGCGCGAGATCTGCGCGGACCGCTCATCGTACCTATTCACTTCTTCTTCCGTGTTGTCCGCGATTTTGGGGTCTTCGTAGGGGATCGCGATTCGCTTCACGGTTCCCTTAACATTTGGGCAACTTTTGTCCGCGCTGGAACAGGTCATTACCGCACAAAAATCGGCAACAGGATTCGCCACGTCGGAATAAATTTTTGAAAAGCAAACTTGCGGTTCGGAAGTGTCTGCGAACGAGACTAGATAGGTAGGGTTATCCCCTGGTTCTTTGACCTGGACCTTAAACCCCGCCCTCTGCATCGCCGCGACCGCTCGAGGATTAAACGCCGTCCGCTCCGTTCCCCCACTAAACGTTTCGACGTTCTTCATTCTAAAGTGTACAGCCGCGACCGCTGCCCAAAGCTGAGACATGTGGCTGCGGCGTGAATTGTGGGTGCACACGAAAAGCAGGCGCGCAGGGGATCCAGAGTCCCGGAACTGCCGCAAATAATCCGAAAGTTGCTCAAGCTGTACCTTCCGCTCACTCGAGATGCGATCGAACTCGGATTCCCGCTGTTGTACAAACTTGGTCAGTTCGCTGTAAAGTTTCGGCGGTTCCGCCAACACGTCGTTGCTTGAAAAAACGCCCACAATCGTGGCTGCAACGACCGTCAATAAAGCAGTATCCAGCAGATTCATCAGTGCTTCCTCAGCAAGGGGGTTCGAATATCGCTCGGTCTTCGAGTTTGTGTGTCCCTCAGTGGGCCGGAACATCATCCGAAAAGGTTAGGTTGGAGAAGCTTCCCTGCGGTTGTCAACGAACTTGCCCGCGATGTCAAGCACTTTCACGGCTCAAATAAAAAAAGATAATAATACCAACTGAGCGGTTGGCTCGGTCATCACGGAGGTATAGATTTGAGGGTTATGAGCCTGTTAAAGAAGGGGGCTGGCCCTTTGGAGCCCTCGCTGTAACACGAGGAAATCGAGAGGTCGGAGAGGGTCAGCCCCTTTTTCAACAGGCTCCTAGTGCTTTGTCAACGATAAAACTTAGGGATGGGCCGTAGTGGGATTCGCCAGAATTCCTATCGCTTGGGGAATTCTGGCGAATCCCACTACCCTAAATTTGAATAGTGACAAACCACTAGGGGACGACGACCCGGGGGACGACCGGGGGATAGTACAGTGACACGCTAATGGATAGATTCCCAGCGATCTTGCCTCTCTTGAGCGGTAGCTGAAATCCGAGGCTGGCTGGGTCAAACGCCTAAGGAGCATCGCCGTGGTTTCTGCGAAGGCTGAGCAAAGATTTCCCGCGCGTCGTCCCGTTGCGCCGGTGGCGATGGGTTACACGATCATCGAACTCCTTGTTGCGATGGTGATCATCGGCATCTTGATCGCTTTGCTAATGCCGGCCATTCAAGCTGGCCGGGAATCGGCACGCCGTGTTCAGTGTGCGAACCACTTGCGGCAGGTGTACCCGATCTTTCGTTGTCCCTCCGCGTCGGCACCGCTGCGACAGGACCACGGCGTGACCGATCGTGTTCCTGCCACTTACCTGGCGGTCGGATCGGGGACCCAGCAGCTTGAATCAGGACCGCCACCGACCATTTACGGGGCACCGCAGGATGGAATTTTCTATCTGGACAGCGCCGTGCGGTTTCGTGATATAATGGATGGATCGTGCCAGACGCTGGCAATCGGCGAGACGTTAGTTGACATCGAATACCAAGTCCCCGACGCCACCGGTGTGCCGCAATTGCTGGACCACTGGGCAGTCGGCACCCCGACCTTTGCCCCCAATGAAATCAGCGAGGCGGTTGGTAGTTCCGGTGTCGGCATAGGGCTGGCCTTGTCACGCGATTCAGAAACCTGCATCGATTCGATGGAATTGAGCTTCAGTAGCCGGCACCCTGGGGCGGCACAGATGCTATTGGCCGACGGGCACGTTCGCTTGCTTCAGCAGTCGATCGATGCAACGCTTTGGAGCGCGATGGGTACGAAGGACGGATTTGAAATCGTAGAACTGGAATGACCCCACTAAACAACACAATGCGAAATTCAACTACGTTTTTGTGGTCTCAGATTGCCCTGGCAACCATTTCGTTTGCGCTGTTGATACCCGCCCAGTCTGCTGCAAGTGACCCCTCTAACGCGGCAAGACAGTGGGTTGAACAACTGGACGCACCATCATTCTCCGCGCGTCGTCAGGCATTTCGGGAACTGCATGCGCTGGGAATCGAGGGGATTGACGCGCTGACAGAGGGGGCTAGGTCTGCATCCCCTGAAGTTTCGCAGCGTTGTTTACAGTTGTTGCAGGATCATTTCCGTTCAGGGTCTCCCAACGTGCGGGAGGCAGCAGAGCATTCGCTGCAGGAGCTAAGTAACGATGCGGACCCCGGGCTGGCGGTCCGAGCGTCCCGATTATTAAACCCCGAGAACAAAGGAGGGGAAACCCCGGCATTAGAACCCAGGCAAATGCCTAATGCCCCACCGGTCCAGCGAAGAGTCACCATTCGGAATATCAACGGGATCAGAACCATCGAGGTTGACGAAAATGGGCGTCGTGTGATCATCAAGGTCGACGGCGAGCGGCATACGGTCGAGCGACCCGGAGCCGCGGAAGCGGAGGTCAAGCGATACCCAAGCGCGGAGGCATTGCAGGAGGCGGATCGCGAGGCGCATCGGCTATTGGAACAATACGATGGCGGTAATCTGCAAATCTTTCGTGGGCAGCGAATTCTTCCTGGAATCAACCCAAACGACGACCCGTTTGAAAGACTCTTTCGAGGTATTCCTCAACTGCAGCCCCGACGGTTTCGTCCCGAACGCCCTAGCCCTCCGGTCGTTCCACGCAAGAACCCGGTTCCGAATAAACCCGAATCAGCTCCCGAACGAAACGATTTGCCGCCGGTCATCGATGTCTGATAGCCGTTTGGTTTACAACCCTGCGAACAAGACCTGTGCGGCCGCACGTGTCCCCCGGTTTTTTTCGCATCCCAGGCACGAAGTCGGAGGGGGACGCGACCTAATTTTCAACCCGAGGGCAGGTGGGTTCTGCGGAGGTCAGGGATAATGAAACGTTGGTTAGGCCTACTCTTCGGGATTGTGGTCTTTTTTCCGGCCACACGCTGTTCGGCGCAACAGGTTCAGGTTCAATCACCGCTGCAATCGCTCAACCACAGCTACCACGAAAGCTTTCGGACGCAATGGTCGCTGGGAGGGCCGCGTTGGTTTTTCAATTCAGGAAACGGCCCGGTCGTACCCTTTGGCCAGCCTGAGCTAAGTGGCGGCTTACAAGGAGGCATGGGGTTTCAGAACCGCCGGGGAATCATCGGTCAGTTAGGCCTTTCCGCCGCTCAGGGAAGCCAAACATCCTTCAGTGGTTCAGCCCCGTCGTTGATGGTAACGTCCGGTGTTCCGGGATATTTTTTCTCCGGCCAGTTCAGCCCTTTTGTGATCGGTATTCGACCCGTGGTGGGAAACTGGACGGTGGTTAGGGAGAATACCCTGCACACCAACGTCAACCCGCAGCCAGCGCCCCCTCCTGTGGAAGACGATCAAGCCGTCGTTCGGGAGCGTAGGCAAAAAGAACAAACGAAACTACGGAACGCTCACCAGATTCATCAATACCTTTTGCGTGCGGAGCGCGCACGCGATCAGGGGAATTTGCGTCTAGCCAGAATTAACTACCAAAAAGCATTACGTCGCGCCGCACCGGAGCAGAAAGCGGAGATCCAGCAGAATTTGCGCGACCTTGTCTCAACCAACAATGAAGATCACTAGGATTGCGTCACGCGGCAATTGCCAAGACCATGGCCTGGCTAGGCTGCCCGGGCTGCGGGAACGATATGGCGTCCCAACGTGGCGATCTCCTGTTGCAACAGGCTGCCCACCACGGTCTCGGCGGACGGACGCTGCCCGGGCTTGGCAAACGTCGTTGCAGCAATCAATTCGTTGATCTCCTCCGGCACGCTCGGCTGATGGGCCAGCAAATTTTGCATCGTCATCCCTAGAGAATAGATGTCGGAGCCCAGGTGCAGGGTTCCCTTCCCATCCAGGGTTTCGGGCGCAGAGTACTGGGGTGTACCACGAAAGATCGGATCGCCAAGCGTGCGATGTTGGGTCGCGAATCCCAGATCAATCAGCGTCAGATGTCCGCGATCACTCACCATCATGTTGGCGGGTTTCACATCCCGATGCAACCAACCCGCAGCGTGTAGCGCCGCGATCGCCTGCGATGCTTGACGCAACCACCACAGGAGAACGGGCAACGGATGCGTTT
>SLFV01000402.1 GCA_007124075.1 Roseimaritima sp. | reverse complement strand
GACTACGTTGTTGGTCGATAAGACAGGGAAGGTGGTTCGTCATAACGTTCAGGTTGCACAACTGGGCGACGAACTGGATCAGTTGACGCGTTAGACCCAACGAGACGATCCTGCTGCGCAGCGACTTTGTCAGCCTGCTGCGCAGCAGGATCGTGGAGGCCGTCGATCTTGGTGGAAGGCTAACGAAACCGTGTTTTTCTCCGCGAAAACCCGTTCTAGTGGAAGTTCATTGCGCGGAGCTAAAGGCGACCGTGACCCAGCTACAACTTCGCCGGTGCATCGAGGCCCCAAGAGCAGCAGGGTCACGGGAGCCGCAAGTTTAGGAGCGCCATTCGGGCGACAGGAGCAGAGACGGCCGGGGAGAACGCGACCGTCAGGCGTCAGCATCCTGATCGTTTTCCCCGATCCCTAATTGTTTCAATTTGCGGTAAAAGTTGCTGCGATGCAGGCCCAGGACTGCCGCAGCGTCCGTCATATTGCCTTGGCTATGCTGGATCGCGTGCTGGATCGCAGCCATTTGAAATCGACGGGTCGCTTCCTGCAAGCCGACTTGCAACACGTTGTCGATCGCGTCGGCCCGGGTGTCGCACCCACGCGGGTCGGCGGAAAATGCCAGGTCTTCGGGCTGGACCGTGTCCCCGGTGCACAAATAGCTAACACGTTCCATCAGATTGCGGAGTTCGCGAATATTTCCAGCCCATGGGTGCCTTCGCATCGCGGTGACCGCCCCGCGCGACAGGATCGGTGGTTGCCGTCCGATCGCTTGAGCGAACTCTTGCAGAAAATGATTTGCCAGCAGCAGCAGGTCGTCCCCTCGCTCTCGCAGCGGCGGGATTTGCAGCGAAACCACATTTAGACGGAAATAGAGGTCTTCGCGAAATCGTTTCTCGCGAACCATCTCGGCCAGCGGTTGGTTGGTGGCAGCAATCACGCGCACATCGACAGGAATCGGGGCCGAACCGCCGACGCGAACGATTATCTTTTCTTCCAGCACGCGCAGCAATTTTGCTTGTCCGCTTAGGCTCATGTCGCCGATTTCATCCAAGAACAGGGTGCCACCGGAAGCAAGTTCAAACTTGCCAGCGCGGGTTTGATGTGCGTCGGTGAAGGCTCCTTTTTCGTGACCGAACAATTCGCTTTCCAGCAATGTTTCGACCAAAGCTGCGCAATTGACTGCCACGAATGGTTCCGAGCGACGTCCCGACTGGAAATGAACACTACGCGCCAGAACCTCTTTGCCGGTCCCGTTTTCTCCTAAGACCAGGAGTGCCAGGTCCGTCGCGGCGACGCGTTGGACCGTTTCCCGCAAGGCAACGATTGCCGCGCATTGACCGACGACCTGTGCAGTCCCCGCGACGTCGGCCACCAAGCGATCGCGGCTGGCGATTGCGGTCTGTCGAAGCTGATTGCTGCGGATGACCGCAGCGGCTTGGTAGGCAAGCAGCGTCAAGGTGTCGATGTCGACTTGTGTAAACGGACCGTCGATTTTGTTGATGACTTCAAACACCCCTGCAGGCTTTCCGGATTGATCGTGCAGCGGCACAGCAACCAGTGACCGCGTCTGGTAATCGAGTTGCAAGTCGACGGCGCGATTGATTTCCGCCTCGGGGTCCTCACGTGATTGCCAACGGCGCGGCTGGCCACTTTGCAAAACCGCTCCCACTACGCCAGCCGAGTCGTCCACCTCCAGACTGCCCTGAGCGACCCCCAAGGCGGGTTTACCGATCAGTTTTTTTCGCCTCCGATCCCACAGGAAAATGCTGGCCCGTTCCGCACCCAGCAGCTTGGTTGCGGCATCGGCGATCAGCCCCAGCAGGGCCTCCCAGTCATCCTCGCGGAGCCAACGGGCGGTCATTTCCAGCATCGCGTGCAGACGTGCATTGGAGCCAGCTAGCTGGCGGATTTGCCACAGTAGGTAGCCCGTTTCGGCCAATACTGCCACCGCCGCCTCAGCGGCGGCCCGCTGGTGCTTGGTTGCCGGGGCGTGTTGAACCTGCGAACGGTTGGCGTGCCGCAGCAGCAATAATCGGGGGAAACTGAGCGACATCGGGGAGCCGTCGGCGACCGCTGCGGACACGTCGATGGGGAGCGCCAGCCAGCCCTCCGCCCATGCTGGTTGGTTGCTTTCGGACACCGTTGCCAACAGATCTTCTGGCAGCGATTCTGCAGGGCCTGCCCACGCGGAGGCGACCCAGCGCCGGCCTTGCTGGCTGACAGTCGCAGCCGAAGCGGCTTGCGTTTCGGTTCGCAGCCAGTCCAGCAACATCCTTAGAACCGACGGACCCGTGGCGCTGGGATCGTGATGGTCCAGCAGGTCGGAGGTCCAGCGGCGCGCAAACTGCTGACGTGGATCGTTTTCGGACCATATTTGCGGCATCGCGTTTTCTTTAATTGGGCGAATAATCGAAATTGACTTGCAAACGCTTCGATCGTTTATCACCTCTTCGCGGTCAACGTTTCCTTGACCAAAGCAGAGGCGTTCCAGCGTCGATCGGCTCGTCAGCGGTTCTTTCGTTGGTTACTTTATCTGATTCCGGGTTTGGGTATCGACCGCCGAAGGGCTGAAGTAGTCCTCGACGATCAAAAAACCGAAGCATTTACACTCAATTGGTTTCTCGTACTTTTGGCAAGGCTGATGGATTTTCAAGGAAAAAAAGGGTTGATTATTGGGGTCGCCAACGACCATTCCATCGCTTGGGCGATTGCGCAGCGGATCATGGACGCGGGGGGAGAATGTGGGTTTACGCACCTTCCCGACCGGGAGGACGACGCGCGGCAAAGAAATCGTCGGCGAGTTTCTCAGTTGACCGACCAATATCCCCAAGCCAAATTTTTGGTTCCCCTAGACGCTCAGAACGACCAGCAGATTGCCGAGGTGATGCAATCCACCAAGGAAGCGTTTGGCAAAATCGATTT
>SLFV01000299.1 GCA_007124075.1 Roseimaritima sp. | reverse complement strand
TATTTTGGGTGAGGGTCTGGGGTAGAACGTTTCTCGCTTTTTCGAGGATCCATTGGGTGCCATCCGCACCGCACCCGACCGGCAGGCGGCGGTGCGCAAGCGTGCCGGGGTGCTCCACGAAAGCTCGTAAAAACCTGTCGCGGCTTTCCATCAGCAACGGCTCGGAACCGTCTGCGTCTCGAAATTCGTCAACGACGCGTATTATACCAGAATCATCGACCCGAGGGTGCTTTTCCTTACCGCGTGTCCGGCCCCGACCAATCGGCTCGTTTCGGGGGGCGCCGTTTAGGCGTCGCGAGAGCGCAGGCTGAATGGTCTCGGTTTGCAATCTTTCCATCGACAAGCTGGTCGAATTCGCAACTTACACGCTGGGGCACCATTCATCGCACCTCGCTCATCCAACCTTTGAAGCTTTTTCGGAAGATTGCACCATTCGGTCGTGTTCACCGAGATGGACGAAGCGGCAGGTTTCAAGGTGTCCGTGATCGACGACAGCTTGGCAAACCTGCTTGACCGCCATCGCTGAACCGCCGAACAAAAGCCGTTGCAGGTTAACGTCATTGATGGCCGTGCCCGCAAAACCGGCAATCATCCAAACAAACAACAGCTACCGAAGATGCCCCTCGTTTGCGCAAACTCAAACACCAAGGGCCGGATGATGTCGTAGCTACCAAACCGACGACTATCACTTGCAGCCGGTGACAACTGCAGTGCGGATGAGAGGACTTGAACCTCCACGCCCTTGCGGGCACTAGAACCTGAATCTAGCGCGTCTGCCAATTCCGCCACATCCGCTTCGAATGAGTGCGTAGAATACTTTCCCTCATGGGGCCTGACAAGTAGGTCGCCCCTATTGATTAGAAGTTTCCATGGTCGGCCAACAGACGCTCAAGGAAATCGACCAGTTGCCTGCGATCGATCGGTTTACTGAAAACCGCGTTGCAGCCCGCCTGGAAACACTGATCGGGCTCTAAGTCGCAAGCAGTGATAGCAATGATTGGTGTCTTTAAACCCCGCTTACGAATCAAGGCCGTCGCCTCCAATCCGCTCATTATTGGCATCTGGATGTCCATCAGAACCAAATCATAAGGGCTGCCGTCACGATCCGCCTGGAGAACCATCGCTACCGCCATGTGCCCATCGCTCGCTTGATCGACAGTCTTCGCCAGCGGTTTGACGTATTGCGTCAAGAGGTAAGCAATCGCACGGGTGTCTTCTACCACCAAAACGGAGTGTCTCGATGCCGCTTGTGATGGTCGGACGCTAACCGTTGAGGGAGCGGTTGGGCGAAAATGACGCTGGATCATGGCATATGATCTGTGGCTGGAGGGACGGAATCAACCACTCCGTGAACGTTGTAGCTCTTAATGCGTGCATGGATTTGCAACCAGCGTGCCAAACCAACGTCATGCACTCCTTTTTCCTCATGTTCCAGCGAGGGCTCCAAAAGGTCAGCCCCGTTTTTCAACAGGCTGTTAGGTCCGCTGCTGCGAGGGATTTTTGAATTGATCGGCAATCAACCGCAGCAGTCGATTTTTTTCCAGTGGTTTGCTGGCATAGGCGTCACATCCTGACGCCAGGCAACGATCCAGCTCCTCCGGAAGCGCATGTGCGGTCAGGGCGATGATTGGTCGATCGAAACCGTTGGCACGGAGTCTTCTGGTCAATTCGTACCCATCCATTTCCGGCATTTGAATATCGGTCAAAATCAAATCAATTGGGGTTTGGGTTTGTGCCGCTTCGGACACCATTGCCAGCGCTTGTTTTGCGTTTGACGCGGTTTTCACAGATCCACCGACGCTTTCCAGGATGCGTTGAGCAAGAAATCGGATTTCGGGTCGATCGTCAACCACCAGGGCGTGGACCGGCAGGTGGTCGACCGACGCCACATGATGGTCAGCCGCTTCCCGTGTTCGTTTTGTTAAGTGTTGTTGGGGTTTCAGCGGGAGTTTCGGTAATCGATCCTTCAGATCCAAGCGAACCGAAAACGTGCTTCCTCTTCCAAGCTGGCTTTCTAGCAGCAGTTTCCCGCCAAGCCGTCTCGCCAGTCGCCGGCTGATCGCCAGTCCCAATCCGGTTCCGCCAATGCTTCGCGTATCGGAGCCGTCAAGCTGGGTGAAGGGTTGAAACAAGATCTCCTGGTGTTCTTCTGAAATCCCGATGCCGGTATCGACTACCGAAAGTTTCAGTTGATTGAGCGCTTTGTCGTAGCTGGCCTGCACGGTGACGCTGCCCGCGTCGGTGAACTTGATCGCGTTACTGACGAAATTAATCAAAATTTGCTTTAACCGCAGGCGATCACTGCGAATGGTCTCGGGAATGTTTGAATCGATCTTGGTATGGATCTCCAGCCCCTTTTCATCCGCGCGAAGCTTCATCAGGTTGCAAACATCGTAGATCAACTCCACCGGCGAGAGGGGAGCGAGCGAAATCTGCAGCTTGCCTGATTCGATTTTGGAGAGGTCCAAAATATCGTTGATAATTTGCAGTAAATGTTCGCTGTTTTGCTGAATCGTGCCAACCAGCGCGCGATCCGATTCGTCTTCCAATTGGTCCATCAGCAGTTCCGCATACCCGACGATCGCAGTCATCGGCGTACGAATCTCGTGACTCATGTTGGCTAAAAATTCACTCTTGGAACGATTCGCGGCATCGGCTTTTTCGCGTGCTTCCATCAAACGACGCTGGTCGGCTTTCTGTTGCCGGATATCTTTGGTGATCGTTCCAATGGCAAACGGCTGGCCACTACCGGGACTGTCGATCCTGAACACATCCCATAACACGTCGATTGCTTCTTGCGTCAACTGGTGGCGAAACCGCAGTTCGCGGGTATCCTGCCCGCTTTCGATCGCAGTTTGCATTGCCTCCGAAACGAGCGGCCAATCTTCAGTAAAAAATAGATCACGCACATAGATCTGTT
>SLFV01000470.1 GCA_007124075.1 Roseimaritima sp. | reverse complement strand
ACCGAACAAGACGAGGACGAACAATTCCCGACTCGGGCCGCTTCGGCGTTTTCTCTACGATGTGCTCGACCCGATAGCCAGGGTAGAGGAATCGCTTGGCGCGACAAGTGGCGAGATCAGGAATGGTCAACAGGCGAGCCTAGGCGGAAATGATAAAAAAACCAAGAAAGCTCACGATCGGCTACGCATGTCCCTGGATGACGCGGGGAAGGTAGTTGACGGGCAAAGCTGGTTGGCTATTGATTCGGACTTCGTGACGAAGATTGAAGACATTCTCGCTGACCTTAGGCAAATCAAGGAAGACATCGATGGTGCAATGGAGCCACCGGGCCTTGCCAATACTATTGCAATCTTTGAAGATCTGGCACAGCAATCACGATATTTGTTAAATGCAATTGAGCGAGGACCAAAGATCGGTTCCAACGGGTTGCTTGAAGTCCAGTTTTTTGGAAAGGGCACAAGAGATCGCGGTTTGTCATTGACTAAGACACCTGATCCAATAGGCGATCCGATCTTGATTAGCCCTGCATTCGTGGTCGAGAGGAGTCCATAAGCATGCCGACGGTAGTGGAGTCAATCAGGTCAGCACTGAGCCGTCGCGACGGGATTTCTGAGGAATCGATGCGTCCCCTCGCGACCGTGTATGCCGCAGAGGTCGAGCGTGTGAACGAACGGCTTTCCTCGGCGGTCGCGCTGCTGCATAAAGGACTCCGCAGCGAGGCAATCCAGTCCGTGTCGATGGCCCCCAACGCGATGGATGCCGCCGCCGCCCTCGACTTCGTCGAAGCCGACGAGTGGCTGGATATTCTGCAATTTCTCGAGATCCCGGTGCCTCCCCCCCTGAACCGGGAGCTCGTCGAAGAGCTCAACGAGGCGATCGTCGAAGCCCAGCCGCTCGAGGGATTGCTCCGCCAGCAACGCCGGCTCGCGATCGCGCGGGCGCCGTTGCCATGGCGGCTCAAGGTTTTACGGCGGATCGCCGAACGTGATCCCGGTAACGGCGTCTGGAGGGATGACCTGGAGAGCTGGGAAAAAGTCCGGCTGCAACAAATTCAAGGAGAAGCGACGCACGCCAACGGTATGGAAGGTCTGCCCGCCCTTCGGGGGCTTCAAAAGGAGCTGGATCATTCACCGTGGGTCCACTCTCCGGGCGCCAACCTAATAAAATTCGTGCGGCGAAAGCACCAAAAGCTGATCGCGTCCAAAGCGCTGGTCACGCTAAAAGAGCTTGCCCCTCGGCTTCACGATGCGTTCTGCGCAATGAATGAAGCCGACGCCAGGGCCCTGCGGACCCAATGGGATGCGGCCGCCGAAGCGCTCGGCCAGCAGCTGCCGCCTGAGTTGACGGAAGAGACTCAGGACGCCTTGGGTTGGCTTGCACAGCTCGACCATCGGGCGGAGCAGCGGCGGCTCCGCGCGGTGGCCGTCGGTCGACTCGAGGCAGCTTTGGACCAAGACGCGCCTTTGGGTCAGCTGGAAAAAGCCTATCGCCAAGCCGCGAATTTCGATGAGCCGATTCCGCCAGATCTGCTTCAACGTTACCAGGTGACCGTCGCGGACCAGGAACTTGCCACGAAAAGGCGGTTCCAAATCATCGTGGCGAGTATCGCCGTGACCGCGGCCGTTTTGCTCTTCGCACTCGGCTTGTGGCAATGGGAATCGATGCGGGTGGCTCAGGAACAAGCGGCAACGAAGGAACTCGAAACGTTGATCGACGCAGGCGATACCGACGCCGCCCTCTCTTTTCTGAAACAAATAGGAGACCGCGAACCTCGCGTCGCGGATTCCACCGGCGTCCGTTCCCTCGCGAATCGTCTCGACTCTCTGGTCGCCCAGGAGGGGCAACGAGTCGAACAGTTCCGAGCGGCCTTGGCGCAAGCCAGTGCTGACGACCCGGCGTCAACCGATTTGGTGGCGCTGGGTCGTGCCGAACGGCTCGCCGTCACGGAAGCGGAGAAGGCGGCAGCGTTCGAGGTACGAAACGCGTGGAGCCGATGGGATGCGGAGAACAAGGGGAGAGAAACCGAGGCGTTGTTGGCCGAAGTCCAGAAGATCCAACAAAGGTTGGATCAAATCGAGTCTGACGGCCCCGACCCCGTTGGCTTGGCCACCTTGGATGCGGTCTTGCCGGAACTCGAGGGGCTGCTGAGCGAGCACCCTCGGGCGAACAGTGCCGCCCGATTCCAGGTCAGCGCTTTGCGAAATCGAGCCGTCTCCATGAGGGGGGCCTTAAAAACCCAACTCGACCGCAGCCGGATGGAGGCCGCGGCGTTGAGCCAGTTGTATGGGGCACAGTCACTGGCGGAATATGCCGGAAAGCTCCAGAGGTTCACGAGACAAGCATCCGAGACATCACTTGCAAAGCAGTTCAAGGAGGTGCTGGAAGACCAGCCGATTTGGGAGAAGGCATTGACATGGAATGATGTAGTTGTCACGGCCGTTCGTGCCGTTGAAACAGGGATGCCAAGTGAAGCGGTAGAGGCCTATCGAAAGGCAAATGAACGCCTGACCGCGAGCGTCGGCAAAAATCTAGCCAGCTTTCCAGCGACGTTTCTAGAGCCGTTTGAGCGTTATGATGAACGCCAGCAGATCCTGGACGGGGTGCTCGGTAGTCTGCCCGATACGGTGGTCGCCGACTTAGTCACGCTCACCGAGACAAGTGGTGACCGGTCTCGGTGGTTCATATACAAGACCTATTTTGAGCAGAATCGACAAAAGATACTTGACAACGTTCCCAAGGGGTTGACCGTTGACATTGTTTCCAGTGAAGGGGGCGCCGTGGAAAGTCGGTTCTTGAAGGCCGATGTGGAAGTTTTGCCGGAACCCTACAGCACCATCCGCTGGCTAACCTCCGTCGGGGATGCCAAAAGGCAAGATTTCTTGGCGGATTGGGAAGGTCAATTTCTTCGATTGACGGCGGAGCTCCGCGGCCGAGACCAGCTGGGCAGTCGATTGAAGGAGATGATGCTCCAGCACTTACTTGCCGGGGCTTGTGAAGGAAGTGAGATGCTGGCCGGCCGTCTCGGTGAGGAATTATTGTTTTTAAAAGCTCGAAGCGACTCTTTGCCGCCCTGGTATACGCCGCTTCCCTTTCGCCCGTCCCTCGCGCCCGAAGTCGACGCTCAAGTCGTGTCCCGATTGGCAGATCTGTATCGCCGGCGACCGAATTTCAGCGAGATCGCTGCCCTGGTACGCGAGCAACGCTATCGATGGGTGGGATTTTTGGAGCAGCCAGACCCGGAGCAACTCTCGATCCATCTGGACGTGACGCCCGATGGAGATGGGCGATTGGCGATCGCACGCCCGAGTCGTGCCGACAAAGAGCTGGCCGACTGGATCGAGATTGGTGAATTTCGGGATGGCGAAGCGAATCTCCATGCCCCGAAGGAGGATGTGCTTGCTGGGCTTCCTGTTTTCTACCTGCCGGGACCGATCCGATGAAGCTCGAGCGAGTGTATGTGCGATTCAAAGGAAAAACGCTGGGGCCGTTACCACCCCAGAAAGTGCGTGATCTGGTACGTCGCGGACAAATTACGCGATTGCACGAGCTATCCGGTGACGGCTTCAAGTGGCACCGCGCCGAAGAATTCGCCGAGTTCTTTCAGCCCGTCGCCGCTCGCGAACCGGAAGTTACGGTTGCCGCTGAAAAACGACCGCCGTCGGATCAAACACTCGAGGGCACAGCACCACCCTTATCGTCCGACCCGGGCCACCCATCCCCGGACGGATCGCGTCCGCGTCACGGCGAATCACCGGAAGAGAGTGTCCAGTGGTACGTTCACGTCAACGGAGAAAGTCTGGGACCGCTGACGTCACCACAGGTGGCGTTACGGATCCAGTCAGGAGAGCTCACCGAGGACACGCTCGTTTGGCGAGCCGGATTTGACGATTGGCGATCGGCTGGAGAAAATTTTCCCACCCAGTTCGCCCAAAACTCCCGGCCCGATTCCTACGCCCGCTCCTCCGATTCGGACAGGACCGCATCATTCCGTGGTGGGCTCCGAGCCACAGATCTGGCCGATCAATGGGCCAGCCATCGCACCTGGACACTATTTCTAGGGGTTTCCGGGCTCGTCTTTGCGGGTCTTTTCGCCGTGTATTTCGTTACCGTGATGATTCTAGGCGCGGATCGGAATCTTGCCCCCTTTCAGGGGTCCGCCAAGGTTGTCTATGGACTTCTTGGGCTTGCCTTTTGCGGCGTCCTGACCGGGGCTGCCGTCTTGCTGTTGCGATACGCCGTCGCCTTGAAGCTGCGTTCTCTCGCCAGCGGGGCGACGAAACCGCAGCTGGCCGTTCGGCGTCTGACGACGTTCTGGCGGTATGTCGGCGTTTGTCTGCTGACGTTTGAAGTGATGCTGATCGGAGGCCTGATCCTGATCCTCGTCTTGAGCTTTGCCGCGGTGGACGCCAGGAGCTGAACCATGCCCGGACCCCCGATCGACTGGAATCTTTCCCAGAGCCCCAGGAAAGCCTCGATGGAACAGGCCCACGTACCGCCACTTCCTCGACCGTTAAGTGTTTCTCGCAGCGACCCGGAGCGAAGGCTCGGCGTGGCGGCGGGTCGAGGCACGGCGGTGAATACGAGTTTCTCGGGGCTAGTCGCTCTGCTGTTGACAGTGATCTTTTTCCTGGGCGTCTACTTCCTGCCGCCAACCCATGTTCGGGCACTGTTTCTGGAGCGTGGGCCGACCCAGTATTTCAGCGTCTATCTCGGCATCTGGTGTGGCGTCATTCTACTGTTCAAACGCAGGAAGCTGCTGATTCAGCGACAGTCGTTACAGCATGCTGTCATCCCAGAAAATCATGAATTTGTGTTAACCAGCCAAACCGCCGATCATGTCATTCGGAACATCCATGCCATCGCCGATGACCCGCAGCGGTTCATCGTCTTTAATCGCATTTTGGTGGCCGTCTCAAATCTGAAAAACATCGGTCGCGTTAGCGATGTTGATGACATCCTTCGATCTCTTGCCGAACGAGACGAGTCGGCGCACGATACGTCCTTTGCGACACTCGGCGGCTTCCTTTGGGCGATTCCGGTCCTCGGTTTCATCGGGACGGTACTGGGGCTGGCGGCAGCCATTGGCAATTTCAGCAGCCTTCTTGACAATCAGGACGACGTTAGGGCCATCGTCGGGTCTTTGAAAGAAGTCACGGGCGGCCTGAGCACTGCGTTCGAAACCACATTGCTAGCCTTGGTGATCGCGTTGATCGTTCAGCTATGGATCACGAACCAACGCAAGGCGGAGGAGGTCTTTCTCGACGACTGCCAAGAGTACTGCCTGAAACAAATCGTCAGTCGGATTAAAATTTTGTCCGAGGAAAACGCTCGTCCCGTTTAAAATGCATCGTCAAGGAGCATCATCGCAATGGTGGCCCGCAGAAGATCCGCCCCATCGGTTTCCTTTTTCGCTTTCCAAGACATTATCACCGCGGTCGTGGGTATTTTTATTCTGATTACGATTATCCTCATTCTAGAGCTCGTGCAACGCGTAGAGGCGGCCGGCATGGAATCGGAGGCACCTTCGGAAGACGAGCCGATCGTTGTCGAACCCCTTCGACAGGAGGTTCGGGACTTGCGCGAGACGCTTCGGGAGCGCACCGGTGGACAGGTGGTCGGTGCGGAGTTAAATGCTTTCAATCGCGAACAGAAACTCGCGGTTCTTCGCGCGAGCGTTGCCGAGATGGATCGCAAGATACGTTCGACGAATGAGCAAATTCGTGCGGCGAACCGTGAACTTCAAGACGCGGAACTCACGAAAGCTCAGCTAGCGGACCGGGCCGCGACCAGCCAACCGCTGATCGAACAGATGAAAACGTTGAAAGGAAAGGAGAGCCGAATCAGACAAGAGATCGAACTGCTTTCCGAAGACGCCACCGGAATTTTCAGAGATCGCTTGGAAGATGGGCGATATCTAACACTGGTCACCCTGATCGGCAAGTCAATCGAGGTTCGTGACGCAAGGGATCGGCAGACGCGATCGTTTCGTGGACCGCGACGACTCGATGAATTTCGGTCGTGGTTGGACGAGCGTCGTTTGGCCAATCGTCATTTGCTCTTGCGAATCAAACCGGGAGGCGCATCCGACTACCAGGCACTAGCCCCCACCTTGGCCGAGGGAAGGGTCAATTACGGATACACCGTCGTTGGCGAGGATGAGGCCGTGCGTTTGGGATTCGAATTGGAGGCGAATTGATGAAGGCCCGTCGTCACGAATCAACTAGCTTCGATCTTTTCTTGGATACGATCTGCAATACCTTCGGCGGGATCGTGTTTCTTGCCATCCTATTAGCGATCATGATCCAAAATCGGCAAATCGTCGGCACCGCGCGCGACTCCGTGCGGGAGACTCCCGCCGACGAAGTCAGGGCGTTGATATTGGAACGCGACAAACTTTCAGCCGAAAAACAGGCACTTCTGGCAACACTCGCCACAATCCGAGGGGACGCCCCGGGACAGCAAGATGCCGAATATTTCGAGAAACGGAAAGCCGTTCAGCAGCAAGAGTTGGAGTTTGCCGATTTGCTCGAGGAGTACACCAAAATACGCTCCGCGATTGAGATCCTGAACGAGTCGAACCGATCCGCGGAAGATGATTTGGAAAAACTGCCTGAGAAGCTAGAGGGGGCGAAGGAAAGCCTGAGGCGAGCGGAAGCCGCTTACGCTGGGCTCGTAGAAGCGAAAAGCGTTTCGTTGAGGCTCCCTCAGGTCCGGACAAGCCAAGCCGCGTCGATGTTGTTGCTGGTCACCGGGAATGAGATGTTTCTCGCGAAAAAGCCGACGCTGTTCGGCCAGGGATTCGAAAGCCAACACGTGACGACAAGATCACTTCCAGGTGGCGGGATCGAGGTAAACCCGAAACCTGGCAGTGGCTGGGATCTTTCCACTGCAAAGGGTAACGCGGAGTTTGAGCGGCTCGTCCGCGAAGCTCGGGCCCAGGGACACATCCTTACCTTAGCGGTCTGGCCGAATTCTTACGGGGCGTTTACGGGACTAAAAGATCAAATGGTGAAACAAGATGTTTTTTATCAGTTGTGGCCACAGTCAGAGTCGGAGAAGCTCGTAGTCTTTTTTGGCTCCGGCGTCAATCGAATCCAGTAGGCGGTTACCCAAGAGATTTAGTCGATGAACGGGGAACGATCCATTTTGACCGCAACGGTGCGGCCTGTCGGAAGTGAGGCGACTTTTTCGCTTGACAGCGGGCCGGCGAGGCGAGCCCGCACCATCGGATGTGCTGTGGGCGCGTTTTCGTCGGACGGTTCTTTAGTGGGCATCGCACGTCTTGCGTTCTCGTGTTTTATTGTTTTTGCCCTTGGTAGTCGTACGATCCTGTTTGCGGACGAACCGATTGGGAAGAAGGAAGCCACGGAGATCGTACCGATTCAACGGTTTTTGCGTTCACTATACCTTGCCCCTCAGGCTGCCCGAATTTCCGGAAAAAAAAGCGATTCGGGCCATACGCGAAACCGGGAAACGACACCGAGCCAAAATGGTTTGGCCGTGGAATCCGAAGACGAAACGTCTACTTCACGAGCCGGCGGGCCTCTGCGTCCGATCAATATCGCGACCGATTGTCCACGCCGCGGCACCGCCAGCGCGGCTGGTTATGGAGTTATCGCGGCGGTAGAGGATGCCAAAAGGGGGGTGGCGGATTCTGGTCGGCAATCGGGGTCCGGGGCTCCGATTCTGGCTCCTTTCGGCTATCTGCTGCAGCCGAAGGGCGCATCCCGAGAAATGAAGTCCTCATCGGTTCACGATTCCGTTGGTGGGAGTTCACTGTCACGGGGCGGTGCAACCCAGGCCCTCGCCATCCCGCGGAACACGGCCGAAAGGTGGCAAGCGAACTCTGATTTGAGCGATGCCCATCAAGGCGGTGATTCGCCGGCCCGGGGTGACCATGTGTCCGCTGCGGTGGATGCCACCAGGACGCCGCCCGGCCTTTCTCTGCCGCTCGCGAGTTCCACGAAGAACGCGACCACGACGGGTTCGATCGCGGAGCAGAGCGACCCGGTCGCGGAAAACAGGACAACTGCGGATTCACAAACGCTTGGTGAACGGCAATCGCTGCTTCCCGAGGAATGGGAGACCGTCCAACCGGCTGGTGGCGGGCAGCCGGATTCGACGGCGGCTATCCGATTAAGCGGATCTCCCACCGATACCAGCCAAGTGGGCGGGGAAGCCAGGCAACTGGACGGCGGTGTGATGAAAGCTTCTCTACAGACCGGCCCGGAGAATCCGTTGATTCTGCCGCCAAAGATCGCCTCGGTCGTGTTTGTTGTTGACATTTCCGGCAGCATGCGCGGGCGCCGTTTCGAGCTTGTAAAGAATGCCATCGCCGACGCCGTACGGCGAATGGATGACCGACAAAAGTTCGCGGTGTTGCTTTTCAACACAGAGGCGATGCAAACGCGGGGTGGCGGTTATCATCAGGCGAATGATGCCAATGCGATGCGTCTGCGAGACGCGTTGGCGGCGATCCATCCTGCCGGCGGCACCAATCCCGAAAACGCGCTTCTGATTGCCATTCAACTCCAGCCCGAGACGATTCTGGTTGTGTCCGACGGGGAATTTGAAGAGCACTTAGTACACCGGGTGACCCGCCTCAATCGTTCCAGCGGCATCAACAGCCAGATCAATTGTTTGTCGATCGACGGGCCAGCAAACACGCTTCGCTTGCTTGCATCCATGAACGGGCCAGGCAATTATCTGGAAGTCTCGCGCTAGCTGTATTTTTTTAGAAAACACCCGTGCCGGTCGTTGGGAGCCGAGCTGATGCAAGATCATTGGTATGTGCAGTTCTCTGGGCGTGAAATCGGGCCAGTGTCTTCAGCCAAACTACGGGAGCTAGCATTACAATCCAAGATCACTGCAGATTCGCTTATTAGAAAAGGAGCGCAAGGGAACTGGGTTTCGGCATCTCGGGTACGCGGACTCTTTCCGCCTGAGAGAACGCCGGACGAACCTGGGACATATGGTGTCGACAAACGTGAGATCAACCGTGCGTCCGATGGGATGGTTCCTGTAGCCACGCCGGTCTCGGATCGGGAGCGACCGGCCGTAGTCATGCAGCCACTGGCCGAAGAGGCGAGATCGGCAGCGCGATTTTGTCCGTTTTGTACTGAAGTCATTGCGGCCGATGCGAAGAAGTGCAAACACTGCGGCGAGTATCTGGATCCCGTGCTTCGCGAGCAGCAGACACTCAACGCCCTGGCTCGGTCAGGGGCTTCCAGAACCGTCGCCAGCCCTGGGGTTGCCGGTCTTTTAAGTTTTCTGGTCCCAGGCTTGGGCCAGATTTATCGAGAGCAAGTCGGTAAAGGGATCGCTTGGTTCGTCGTTGTATTGATTGGTTACGCTGCCTTGATCGTACCTGGATTGGTGCTTCACCTAATCTGCATTGTCGATGCGGTGTCCAGCGGTTCCGAGCGCAGATAGGCTTGAACGACGCCAAGCTTCCCTTGGAATCCGTGAAACGAGCGGAACGCACGGGTTTCACCAGGTAGACGCGGTGAAGCACGTTGACGGCGTCGAGTTCGTGAGATTCTCAACGGTGATCTGTGGCGAGCGATATCATTTGACAAGGTCGCCATACGGCGGCGTGCGAACATCGAAATCACGAGAATGAATCGAAAAGGTCTGAAAACAAATGCAATCAACCATGACTCTCAAAATGTTTTTAAACATGTATCGTTTGCCTCCCGCTTTGATTCGGTGTGCCTTGGTTTTGTGCACGGTCGCTCCCATCGGTTGTTCGCGTGGGCCGGAACTTCAAGGAGACTCCGCTTCTGTTGAACAACTCGATCAAGACCCTTCAGGCGACGCTGAGAGACTCGCCGTAGATCGTCAGGCTGACGAGGACGAGGAACTCCGAGCGGCGATTGAGCGAGAAAAAGAAAAGTGGATTGAGAGAGAGCACGGCGGGCGAATGTGGGTCTACCGGGACGCGATTCGCATGCAAAAATCACTGACTCCCGAGATTGAAAAGCTGAAGTCTCAGATCAGCCAGATTGACGAAAAACTCAATGAGCGAATTGAAGCGGAAGGCGCGGCGGATCCCCGCGGTTATCGTCTATGGATGTCTCGGACAGGTGAACACCAGCGACGGGCTAGATTTCTAGCAACCGAGGGAGATGAAGTTTTGCTGGAAAATGAGGGAAAGACGGAACCGACGCGAGTCAAAATAGCGATGCTGTCGGCAGCGGACCGGCGATTCATCGGCGATTTGCCGTTTCTGGTTGAGCAATTCGAGGAGAGCCAACGGGCGTCTGAAACCGGTACGGATTGGGCCCGTTCTCCCGGCGAGCGAGATCGCCTGCAAAGGGAAAAAGTCGGCCTCCAAGCCAAACTGGAGTCGCTGAGCGGTGCTTTGCCCAACCTGCCGGATAGTGGGGACCCGCCCCGAATCGAGGATGTGGTGCAGGAGATGGAGACGATCATCGAGGAAAACCCTGGATATTTTGTCGATCTCGCGATCGCCGCGATAAAACGGGCGAAAGACGCTGAAAAGCGGGAAGAAGCGAAGATCGCTGGTGCTCAGCGACAAGCGACTCGTAGCCAGGAAGAGACGCCGACTCCGATTGATTTGTCGCCCCTTGATAAGTTAAAAGAAACCGGGCTTATTGACTCGTACAGAACCAATGGCAATGAACTGATCGTGACGGTGTCGTTTGGCTGGCACCCCGTGCACTACCAAAATCGGCTTCAGTTAGCACAGGCGATGTGGGAAATGTGGGCGGCGCAACGCGTTCCATCGAATCCCGATGCAGCGTTTTTAAAACTAGTGGATTTACGTGGTAACAAGGTTGGAGGGTCAGCAAGATTGGTTGGATCAAATATCAATGTCAACCGATAATTTCCGTTATCAACGGGCGATCCGCGGCGAACGAGCGGACGCCCCCACCATTACGCCACCGCAGATCACGGCAAGTCGATCGCACAACAAGAAGAGCGTGCGTCGCACGCTATGGTAGCAGAAAGAAGGCCGGCCAGCGGTCAACGCGGCAACACTCACCCTGCCATCCAAGGTCGCCCCACCGAACGATCGCGATTAAGTTCAACGATAACGATCACGTGGCCGCCGCGAACGACTCACCACTT
>SLFV01000313.1 GCA_007124075.1 Roseimaritima sp. | reverse complement strand
CGGAGCAGGGTAAAACACTTGGCGAATGTGAATCTACCTCGCCCCGTCCTGTGCCGCGGGAATAGCCAAGCGTAGCAAGTCAAAAGGACAGTGATTGATCGTGCGTTGCCAAGGTCTCGTAACCGGGCACATGCCTTAACTATCATCCCTCTACTGGGCGGATCAACTTGACCACCGCACCTGATTCAACTGACCGGACCTCGTTGGTCCATGAAACTTCTTCGCTCCCGTTATGGGTGCGAACGACGTTGATGTTAATGCTGATTGTGACGATGGCGATCGCTGCGGGTCGGATTGCGGTCGTGGCAAGCAGCGATGGGCTGGTCCCTTTCCTGAGCGCCAATGATCGCAGTCGTTGGTGTACGATTGCGGCTTTGGTGGAGGATGGACGATATGAGATCGATCGGCTGCAGGCAATCACGATGTTCGATCCGCGCCTGAAACGCGAGGTGCGCCCCTGGCAAACGATTGACCGTGTGAAACACGTAGGACGAGATGGGATTTATCACGATTACAGTAGCAAGCCACCGTTGTTGCCAACCATGATGGCGGCGGTCTACGCGGTCTGGTATTGGGGAACAGGCGTGTCCTTAACCGAACATCCGCTCTTGGTAGGCCGCCTCCTCCTGGCGTGCATCAATCTGCCGTTGCTGTGGTTCCTGATCGCCCCCGTCCAAGCCCTGATTGTCCGCCACAGTCGTTCCCCTGGCGGGGCAATTTTCTCAGGCGCAAGTATCTGTTTCGCAACGCTGCTGCTACCATTCACGATTACTCTGAATAATCACTTGCCAGCAGCCAGTGCCACCGCATTGACCATGTGGATTCTGTTGGATGAACAGCGTGTCGGGCGGTGGACATGGATGTTGGTGGCGGGGTTGGCAGCGGGGATGATCGCTGCCAACGAGTTGCCCGGTCTGGCGTTGTTGGGCCTGCTGTGCCTGATGGCAGGAGCGCTAAACCTGCGGTTGACGGCGACCGCTTTTTTGCCAGGCGTGGCGATCGTGGGGGCCGGGTTTTTCGTGACAAATTGGTTGGCACACGAAAGCCTGCGCCCACCGTACGCCCACCGAGGCATTGGACCGCTTTTGGCAACGCTACCACGCGATACTCAGGGACCGTCGGTTCCGATCGCCCCGCCGATCCAGGCTGCCCTGGTGGAAGCGGGCGAGCCCCTGGAGGGACCGACGTTGATTCTCGGTTCGAAGACACCGGGGCGTTGGATGTTTTTGACCCAATCGGGTCACCAGCGATATGCAGTGATCCGTACCCACAGTCATTGGCGCATCCATGCATGGGACGATTGGTACGAATACGAAGGGAGCTACTGGGTTAGCGATCGGCGCACGGGAGTCGACGCAGGAGAGTCGTCTCGTTGGCGTTACCTACTGCACATGACCTTGGGGCACCATGGTCTATTTTCGCTTACGCCGATCTGGTTCCTGTCCGTGTTGGGGGTGTTTTGTTGGCTGCAATCGGCATCGCGGCCGCAGCGGATGATGGTTGCGGCAATCGTGGTCGCTTCTTTGGTGTGTTTCGGCTTTTATCTGTCGCGTCCTCTGATCGACCGCAATTACGGCGGAGTCAGTGCGGGGTTGCGTTGGATGCTGTGGTTTTCGCCAGCATGGGTTTGGCTGTTGATTCCCGCTGCCGACTACGGCAGCAAGCGTCCGCTTGTTTGGAAAATTTGCTTGACAATGCTAGCAATCAGCATCTTCTCCGCCGCGACCGTGCTTGAAAATCCGTGGCAACACCCCTGGTTGTACCGCATCGGTCACGATCTGGGCTGGCTGCAGAACCGATAATTGCAGTAAGAAAGGGTTTCCAGAATGATGCGGAAATTATGGAAGCTCTTTCGTCACCCACCCCGGTTTCGTCCCCCGCGCGAAAGCGTCGAGGGTCGCTGCTGCGCTGGATTTTAGCGCTGGGCGTCGTGGCAGCGTGGATGCTGTATTCGATGATGCCGGAAACAGCGGGGGAGCAGGCGCGTCGTGTTTTGCTAGCCAAACTCTCCGCTCATTATGCGGAACTGGAAGTTTCGATCGGTAGCGGTCGCTTGATTCCTGGCCAAGGAATTGTGCTGCAGGACATCTGTCTGCGTCAACCGACAGGTCAGGGTGAAAGCGTCCCGCTAGTGACGATCGCAAAAGTGGTCGCTGAAACTGACTTGGACTTGGAACGCTGGGCGGGGGGAGGGCCACCGTTGTCAGCCAGGCGCGTATGGATCAGCGGCCTGGAAGCCCAAGTTTGGTCGGACAGCGACGGTCGATTCTCGATAGAACAGTTGCTCCCATTGCCAGTCCTGGGCCCAGGTTGTCCGTTGGTAATGATTCGTGACAGTCGGATACGTCTGCAGCGTGATTCCGGCCAATCGTCACCGGCGATCCAGTGGAACGATGTAAATATCACGATTCGCAAAAAAGCTGCGGACGATGGGTTAGTGGCCAGCTACCACGTCAGCGCGGCCGCCAGCAGTTCCTACTGCGATCGCCTGGACTGTCAGGCCTGGATCGATGACGGTGGCTGGCGTATCGAGGGAGATGCCCGCGGTTTATTTTTCGATGCCGTTCGTTGGCAGCGTTTGCCCGCACGGCTTGCCAGTATGCTGGATAACTGTGAGGGTCTGAGCTGTAATGCGGATGCACGGTTTTTCGCCGAACAACGCAAGGATCTCAACGAAGCGGTCCACTGGGAAGTCCAGATTAGGGTTCGCGATGGGCAACTGCAGCATCCACAACTGCCGCTGATTGCTCAGCACTTGGAGGGCGAACTGCTAGCTACGCCCAGCGGATTCCAGGTAGAAAAGTTGTCGGCAATGATCGATGGTGCGCCATGTCACGTCAGTGGTCATGTGGGCGGGTGGAAGTGGCCATGTGATTTGGAATTGCAAGTCAATGCCAGCGATCTGTTGTTGACTGGGCGGATGTCGGATGCTT
>SLFV01000382.1 GCA_007124075.1 Roseimaritima sp. | reverse complement strand
TGAATTTTCGATGTTTGCTCGTTGGCACCGCTTTGTAAGTCGGATTCATTCACGGTCGCCGCAACCGGCTTGCGTCGTTTGGGCAACGGTTTCGACTTCGGAGCACTCTTGGACATGTGCGCACCATCGACAGTGACAACACGGCAGACTCAAACGATGCCTACTATCGAGCGCAAATCGCGTGCCAAAACTATGTAGACTTGCCTGCGCAAATCTTGTGCCGAACACTATTGAATGCGTCCCCTTTCTTTCTCTGGGCTAACACTCCTGAGCAAATTTTGCGATCATGCCTTGTCGATTGAAACGCAACGATCCCTGGCACCCCCTCCCTATTTCGCAAACGCAGAACCGTGACGACATTTTCCGCGGACGACCTCGCCTGGATGCAACGCGCGCTGGAACTTGCTGTTCGGGGGCAGGGCGCGGTCGAACCGAATCCGATGGTAGGGTGCGTGATCGTTCGTGACGGGGAATTATTGGCCAGCGGTTATCATCGACGCTTCGGTGGCTTGCACGCCGAACGCGACGCTTTGGCGAATCTGCCGGCGGGTCGGGACGTCACGGGGGCAACCTGGTATGTCACGCTGGAGCCATGTTGCCATCACGGCAAGACCCCCCCCTGCACCGATGCGTTGTTGACCGCAAAACCAGCGCGTGTGGTGATTGCGATGCGCGACCCCTTTCCGCAAGTCGATGGCGGGGGAATTGAGCGTTTGCGATCAGCAGGCGTTGTCGTTGAAGTGGGGCTGTGCCAGCAGCAGGCTTGGCAGTTAAACGCCTCGTATCTAACGCTGGTGCAGCACGGCAGGCCATGGGTGATTGCGAAGTGGGCGATGAGTTTGGATGGCAAAATCGCGACGCACTGCGGCGACAGCCAATGGATTTCCGGGGAGCAGTCGCGGGCGATGGTGCATCAATTGCGTGGCCGATGCGATGCGATTTTAGTGGGCGGAAGGACCGCCGAAGTTGACAATCCCACGTTGACCGCTCGCCCCCCCGGGCCACGGGTCGCGGCGCGGTTGGTGCTGGGGTCGGCGAAGCGTATCGCGGTTGACTGCCGATTAATTCGCACGCTCTCCGATGCACCCGTGCGACTATTCACCCGCTCGACAGGCACCAACGTGGAACGGCTGAGTCGTGCGGGCCTGGATGTCGTCCCGCTGAAGGGGGCTGACAGCCGACGATTTCCACTGCAGGTGTTGCAGCATTGTGGCCAACTACGGATGACCAATCTGCTGGTTGAAGGCGGGGGAGCGCTTCTGGGCAGTCTGTTTGAGGCGGGGCTGATCGACGAATATCATGTATTCATTGCGGCAAAGGTGATCGGTGGACAGCAGGCCCCGAGTCCGCTTGGTGGCACCGGGCTGCAGCGCATCCGCGACTGCCCTGACCTGGTTGTTGTCAGCCATCAACGAGTGGGCGAGGACATTTTTGTCCGTGCCCGTCGGCAGATGCCCCTTGGCAAACCATACGATTAGCGAGCCGGGATCGCAAAGCGGTGCGAGATCCATAACTGGCGGATTTCAGCACCCGCTCTGGCAGATCTCTCCCGATGCTTCCCGCTGCCCGGGAGACGGGAGAGTCAAATTAAAAGGATATCGCAAGTGATTCAGCATTGCCGACCGTCCTACGCGGCTACCCTACGGACCAAATGGGTGGATCGTTTGGTGCTCCGCCCGACGACAGATCCGTTGGACGCGGGTGAACAACAGAGAATCCCGCTACGGACCGCCGACGGTCAAGCGTTGGATCGGTTTGTTTATGCCAAGGGCCCGCTGACCGCCAACACCCCGTCACCGGCGTTGCTGGTACTGAAGCTTCCGGGAACCGCAGGGCGGGCGGAGCGATCCACGCCATTACCCGCCAATTTTTTTCGCCAGCTTACCAGTGAAGTTTGGACTTGGAATCCACCCGGTTACGGCGGAAGCTCCGGCAAGGCTTCGCTGCTGAATCTACCAGAGGCGGCGTTGCAGTTCTTCGATCAAACGGTTAGTCAGCGAAGCAATCCACAGACGATCGTATGGGTGTTTGGTAATTCGTTGGGGTGTTCCAGCGCTCTGTATCTGGCGTCGCAACGTTCGCGGATCAGCGGCCTGATTCTGCGCAATCCACCGCCGCTGCAGCAAACGATCGCCCATGTTGCGCGACTTGGTCGCCCGCGTCTGCTGCACCCTTGGCTGGACCGTTTCAGCGCTTGGCTGGGACACGGCATTCCGCCCGCGCTAGACGCATTGCAGACCGCCCCGCGAGCGCGGGTCCCTGCGGTTTTTTTGTCTGCACAAATGGACACGCTCGTTCCGCCCGCGCTGCAGACGCAAATCTTCGACGCCTACGCGGGGCCAAAGCAAATGGTCCGCTGGCGCGACATGTTGCATGATGACCTTCCCGACGAAACGCATCTGAAGCAATTCGCAAATGCCGCCAACTGGTTGCTGCGGCAAGCCCGAGATCGTGGGCCTGATCCAGAATCATGACTCCCGTGTTGGCAGACTCCAGCGTCGCAGCAGGGTGTTAGCCAACAGCGCGATCAGCCCATACAGGACCAACCCGACCACCGCGCTGGCCAGCATCGCCCCGATCAACGAGGCCGTCCTTTGTTGATTAAGCCAGCTTAACATCAAGGTTCCCAGACCATCATGCTGACTGCCGAAGCCGATAAAGAAATCGCCGACGATTGCTCCGATCACCGCCAAACCGGCACTGGTACGAATTCCAACCAGGATGTACGGCACCGCCGCCGGAACCCGCAACTTATAGAGCGTTCGAAACCGTCCGGCTCCGTACAAACGAAACAGGTCCAGCCATTGCGGTGGGGTGGCCAACAGGCCTGCCGTGACGCTGTTGATGATTGGGAACAGGCTGATGATGGTCACCACCAACACCACGGTGCGGAACTGGTAACCGCTCCACGTGATCAGCAGCGGTGCGATTCCGATGATCGGGACGGTTTGCAAGAACATCACGTAGGGAAAGAAGCCAATTCGCAGCCGCTGGGATTGGCTGAACAAGGTCCCGATCGCGGCACCCAGGACCACACTGCTGCCCAGACCGACCAGGGCCGCCCAGCCGGTTTGCAGACATCCCATTGCCAGGACGGAGCGTTGCTGCCACATGTCCGCAATGACCTCCGCTGGACGCGGCAGCAGTACCGGATGAATTTGCCCCATCCAAATGATCCCTTCCCAAAGCAGCAGGGACAGCAGCGCGACCAACGCGACCGATATCGCATTGCCCAGCCCTGTGACACGGGGATTGACGACCGTTATCATCGCGCATCTTCCTGCAATAGTGAGTTGACCTGCTGAAAACAGGCCAGCAAATCTGCATGCTCCGCGATCGTACCCGACCGCGGATAGGTTTCTGGGATTGCGACGTCTTCGGTAGACCGCCCATCTTGCAGGACCAGCACCCGCTGCGACAGCAGCACCGCTTCCTGAATGTTGTGCGTCACCAGGATCATTGTTCGGCGTTGCGCCAACCACAGTTCTTGCAACAAATAGCCCAGCCTTTGTCGCAACACGTCATCCAGCGCCGCAAACGGTTCATCCAGCAGCAAGACCGATGGGTTGGTCACCAGCGCTCGCGCGATCGAGACTCGCATCTGCATGCCCCCTGACAACTGATCGGGGCGTTTTTCGAAATCAGGCGGTTCCAGCCCGACCCGATCTAACCAGTCCCACGCGTCCTGCCGCCGTGATTGGGAATTGCCCGAACCGATCAATTCCAGCGGCAAAGCGACATTTTGCCAAGCATTCCGCCAGGGAGTTAAGGCAGCCTTTTGAAACACAAACCCCAATTGCCCACACCGCGAAGACACCTCCGGGGCAAAGTGGACGTTGCCTTGTGCAGGCGGTTGGAACCCCGCAATGGTCCGCAACAGCGTCGTTTTGCCGCACCCACTAGGCCCCACGACAGATACAATCTGCCCCGCTTCGATTCGCAGATTCAAGTCGACCAGCGGCATGTTGCCGTCTGCGAAGCGCACCGATAATCCATCGCAGGTAATCGCTGATCCGGTGGCCGTCACGATGTCGCTGCCGCTGGAGAACCTTCGACCACCCCCAACGGAGCTTCGGTCTCGGTAAAATCGAGCGCTGCCGTCGTGTGCCCATCCACGCTACACCTGCCGCGCAGGAAGATCGCCTGGGACTGCCGGTCCAGCAGCGAAACTTCGATCGTCAATTGGTTCCCTGGGCGAACCAACCGTTTAAATTTGACATTTCGCACCCGAGCGATCACCGGAAGGTAGCCTGGATTGGCGGGCAAAATCTTGGTCAGCAAAACGTTAGCGGCCTGAAAACAGGCTTCACACTGCAACGCGCCTGGAAACAGTGGAAACCCATGATAATGCTGCCCCAACACTGGCAGGCCTGGGGCGATGTATTTTTGGGCAACGATTTTTGTTGCGGACAACGATAACACCTCGTCCATCCATAGGTAGTCCAACCCGACCGAAATGAATTCAGATATTTCATGTTGATCCATCGACGTGATTCCCTCTGACCCAACCACCTTCGGCGACTGCGCCACACGGCGTCGCAGCCTATTGAAAGCCGACACGATCGTACTATAGCGGTTTGGCCATCGACGGTGTCCCCGGTCCTGCGGGAGAATCGATCGGGAAGAAGCACGACCTTACAACTCCACCCACACGCTTACCGCATCGACAACCATCGCTTGATCCAACGTACGATGAGCCAGCAATTGGTCCGCAATCGCGGCGACTGCGGCCCAGTTTTGGTCGTGGTACAGCACCTTTCGCATCATGGCCGTCATTCGCTCCAGTTCTCGCAACCGACGATGCTGATCAGCGTAGATCGACTTGGCCAGTTGCCACGCATTTTGCCAGTCGTCCGCCCACTGGGGGACGAAGCCGGGATGCAGCGGTTCGCCACGATAAATCATTTCCGAAGCGGGCCCCGCCAGCAAAACCAACAGTTCGGCCTGGACGCGTTGGCTCCCTGCCATCGCTGCTGGCCAGCGGACTGTCGTTTTCGCCTCAAAAAGATCGTCCCGATCCACTTCGGGGTCCAACGTCACTTCCAGCAGATATCCGCGTTGCAGGACGGCCAGCAGCGCATGCCCGGCTTCGTGATACGCGGTGACCACTTCGGCGTCGTCTCGTTCAAGTTCAATCATTTCACCCATTTTATCCATGCGAATCTCCAGAAAGCTTGTGTTGCGTAACCTGTGACGATTCGGGAGGAGGACAGGATCAGGCTGGCTGCGTTAACCAGCCTGACCTTATTGATTTTTCTGGTTATGCGGAATTTAACGATTTTTTCGGTTTTAGCCAAAGACGATTGAACTGTTTCACCGATACGACTGGAGAAGATCGCCACCATCACTTCCCAGGTGGACCGGTCTCCTCCCCTTTTTCATTTCGGTGTGATCCGTGCGAACAACATTTGCGACTTGCCTGATCTGGTTGATTGGAAGCGTGCTGGCAGTTCAAGTCGACGGCCAGCGTCCACGACGAAACGTCAACTCAGCCGACGAACGGTTGGCCCGCGCCCAATGGCAGCCAGCTCGTCCGGTTGCGGCGCAGGCCCCGGTGGGCGCGGAAGAATTGGGCGAAGGGGAATGGATTGTCGACAGCGAACCCGACCCGCACGGATTAAGGGTTTATCACCCCAACGGCTCCGATAGCATTTTCTTCGATGACGCGTGCGATTCGATGGCTCACGGGCCCACGGGTTACAATCATTGCGACTCCAACGTCGCTTGCGGCTGGCGACCCTGCGTTACGCTCTGCTTTCCACAGCACGGATGGGTATCGTTCGAGTACCTAATGTGGTGGGCTGACGGCATGGACGTGCCGCCGCTGATCACCAGCAGTCCGCAAAGCACGCCGACGAATCAGATCGGGCGTCTGCGAACTGGCGGTACCGAAATCTTGTTTGGCGATGAACGTCGGTTGCGTGATCAATTCAATGGGGGACGACTGCGAGCTGGCTTGTGGCTGGACGGATGTCAGACCTGGGGTGTCCAAGGAGAGTATTTTGGAACCGAGACACGCCGTGAAGGCTTCCAGCAAATGTCCAATGGTGACCCCAATTTAGCTCGCCCATTTTTCAACGTTTTGACAGGGGAGGAAGACGCTCAGCTTGTTGCCGCCGGAGGTGTGATTGGGGGGACCGTGCGAGCTGAGGTTCGCTCGCAGTTGCGTGGTGCGGGCGTAACGTTCCGACGCTTGTGGGCTTGTGGTGACGGTTGTGGCGACACCATGTTTCAGGGTCTGCCGCAGCACTACACCCATCGCTTGGACGGTTTGATTGGTTATCGCTGGCTGGGGTTGAATGAGGGCCTGCATGTGCATGAGAACCTGATCGGCATTCAGCCTGCCGGAACCTTCCTGGTCGATGATCATTTCCAGACCCGGACGCTATTCAACGGACTTGACTTCGGTGTGCTCTACCAACGGACTCGCGGTTGTTGGACGCTGGACCTGCTAGCAAAACTGGCTATCGGAAACAACCGTCAGATGGTCAACATTCGTGGTGAGACAACCGCCACACCGGCAGGCGGCCCGGCCACCAGGGACGCTGGCGGGCTGCTGGCACAGACATCAAACATCGGCACGTATCGGCGGGATCGCTTCGCCGTTGTCCCGGAACTGGGGGCGACGATTGGGTATCAGCTAACACCGCGATTGCGAGGGACGGTCGGCTACACCTTCATTTATTGGTCCAACGTCGTTCGCCCGGGCAATCAGGTGGACTTGGACGTAAACCCCAACCTGTTGCCCCCGGCGATTCCACCGTTAACCCCCGGCCGTCCACGTTTTGCCTTCAGCGACAGTGATTACTGGGTCCAAGGGGTAAGCTTCGGCGGTGAATATCGCTGGTAACAGTGATGGACCTTTTGACCAAGACCGATATTAAGCTTGTCTGTGATTGACTGCTGCAAACACGGACGCTTGGGACTCCGCAGTTAATTGTGCCGGAAAAGGATTTCCCGTCATGCTATCGAAACTATTTCGCAAACGTCGCTCGACCGAAAACCGAACTTATTCGCGTCCATCCGGGGCAAACAAGCGACGTCGGCTTCAGTTTCAACGTCTAGTTGATCGTGAACTGCTGGCCGCCGATTTGGGAGTGATCACGGGTCAGGTCTTTATTGACCTTGCTGGTGACGACAATGTCAGTCAGATCGTCGATACAACGGGAGCGACCGTTAATGACCCGCCTCTGGAAGGCGTCACGGTTACGCTTTACAACGACAACGTTAACCCAGGCGTCCTGGATCTTGCGGGCGGGGACACGTTAGCGGGAACCTTCGTTACCGGTGCCGACGGTATTTTCCGATTTGAGGGCTTATCGATCGGGGACTACCTGTTGGTTCAATCTCCGGTCGCGGGGCTGAATCCTGCAAACACGTCGGCGATTCCCGTTACGATCGTCAATGACGGCGTTGACGTGATCAACGCGATCGATGACTTTTCGGTAACACAGACACTAATACAAGTGCTTGATGACGCGGCACCGACTGAGTTCAGTTCTGTTTCCGACCCAACTATTTTGGGTGGGCATCGTGTTATTATCCTGGACAACATCGACGACGGTGTCGCCGGCCCAGGAGGCGGGGCCGGGGTGCAGGTCCAGGTCACCAACAACGAACTTCAGTTTGATTCGTTCCAGCAAGCGGTCTTGCAAGCGACGGTTCAGTACGATGGGGACAACGATGGAACATCCCCTCTCAACCCGACCGGACTGGGTGGTGTCGATTTGGTAATGGGAAATTTGGGCGCGGGCCTGCTGTTCAGTTCGCGAGCCGATCAGGCGGGCGGGGAGGTCATCGTGCGGGTGTTCAGTGATGCGGACAACGCCTCTGAAACGCAGGTTCTCATCCCGCAACAGATCACTTTTGACCAATTCTTCGTACCATTCGACGCGTTTACCCAACTTGGCGTCGATGGTCCTGCGGACTTTGAGAACGTCGGCGCGGTCGAGTTCCAGATCAACGGCGTGCCGTCTTTGGACGGTGCGTTAGCCCTAATCGGTTCTGCCGCGCCGATCGAGGTGGTACAAAACCTTGCCAATTTCGAACCAATCACCTTGGGGGGCGAGGTCTTTCGTGACTTTGACAATAGCGGATTTCGAGAACTCGGTGAGCCAGGAATCGAGGGAGTTACGGTTAACTTGTACGCCGATGACGGAAACGGTTCGCTGAATATTCCGGGCGACACTTTCCTAGCAACCACGACGACTGACGCCAACGGCAGTTACCGATTCGAAGGGCTGAATCCAGGCAGCTATTTAATCCAAGTTCCGACCAGTGAGTTTGCTGCGGGCGAGGCGTTGTTTGGTCACAGCACCAGTACTGGCCCGCAGGTTTCGATCAATCCCGACGATAACATCAAGAACGACGACAACGGGCTGGTAGTTGCGGGTCTAGGCGTTGCCACTAACGCGATCACATTGGTCTCGCGAGGCGAGCCGATTAACGATGGGGATACGGATCCCAATACCAACTTGACTTTGGATTTGGGTTTCGTTCCCGAAACCGATTTGCAGCTTAGCAAAACCTTGCTCACCAACACGCCAATTGCCGGTGAAGAAGCAACATTTCTGATCACGGTTCGCAACAACGGCAACTCCGTTGCCACCAACATCGAAATCGAGGACGTGATTCCGGCCGGGATGGTTTTCAATCGCATCCAATCCGCTTCGCCCGGACTGGTGCCGAGCGTCACCAACGGTACTTTGACCGTGACGACCGCCAGTTTAGGAATCAATCAGGAGATTCAGTTTGAGCTGGTCGTGGATATCCTCTCCAGCACCACCGGACCGATTGTGATCAACACGGCAGCCGTGACGGCAACCGAACAGGATCCGATTCCCGATAATAACACCGATCAGGCAGAGGTGCCGATTACGATCGTGACCGATCTGAGATTGGAAAAATCCAGCTCGCACAGCACCATCGGTTCGGGGGCAGAACTTACCTACACCATCATCGTAAGCAATGACGGCCCCAGCGATGCCACCGGCGTGGTGGTCACCGACGTGCTGCCCACCGGTGTGACGTTTGTGAGCGGTAATGTCGGCGGAGACAATACGCTGATCGATGATACTGCAGGAACGATTACCGCCAATGTCGGCGACCTGGCCAATGGGGCGCAGCAAACCATCACGATCGTAACGGCGGTCGATGGAAATGCACCCGATCAGTTAACAAATTCGGCGACGGTGACGAACGTACCGCTGACGGACAACAACCCAGACAACAACGATGCCGCCGTCACGGTCGATGTCCTGCGTCAGGTGGATCTTGCGATCACCAAGAGCGTCGTCGGGGACGCGATTGCGGGGGAACTGTTGACCTTCACGTTTGTCGTTGACAACAACGGCCCCGGAGATGCGCGGGGTGTAACGGTGACCGACACCTTAAATGAAGCATTCGCTTTTGAAAGTTTTGCAGCGGGAACCTCCGGGGCGACCGTTACAACGGCCGGGCAGGACCTGGAATTCAATTTGGGAACCATCGCAGCGGGTGGTCAGGCGACGTTCAGCATCGACGTAATGGTGGACCCATCGGTTTCTCATGGCTCCACCATTCCAAATACAGCCGTTGTCTCAACGACCGATGCCGACACCGACACCTCCAATAACTCGTTCACCGTGCCAGTTCCCATTCAACGATTGACCGACGTAACTATCCAGAAATCGGCCAACGCCGCGGCCGCGATTCCTGGGCAGTCGCTCAGCTACACGATCACCGTCTCCAACTTGGGGCCCAGTGACGCGGCGAATGTGCAGTTTATCGACAACTTGCCTCCCGGTTTTACGACAACCTCGATCACCGACAACGGCATCCCCTTCGTGTTAGTCGGTAGCGAACTGACCTTTAACGTCGGGACACTGGCGGCGGGCGAAACCGCGACGGTCCAAGTCAACGGCAACATCGCCTCCGGGGCGACCGGGGATTTGATCAACAACGTGGAGGTGCAAACCAGCGATCCTGAATCCGATCCGGACAATAACACCGCAGAAATCACCACGCCCTTGACACCCCAGTTTGACGTCGCGATTTCTAAAACCGGTCCCGAAACCATCATCTCGGGCCAGGAACTGACCTACACGATTGTTGTCACAAATGCGAATGGTCCCAGCGATGCAACGGGGGTCCTGATCACCGATACCCTGCCCGCGGGGACCACCTTCGTTAGTGGATCGCTGGGCGGATCTACCCCGACGGTTAACGGAAACCAAGTGGCATTCGATCCGATCACGATTCCGACAGGGGGTTCCGTGACGGCGACTTTGATTGTTAGCACCGACCCCAACGCGACAGGAACGCTGACCAACACCGCAAACGTTTCGGCTGATCCAGGAGACACCAACCCGAACAATAACAGCAGCACAATCAATACAACCTTGGTCCCTGATATCGATGTAACGGTCAGCAAGTCTGCTTCGGCTGCAACGGCTCAGGTCGGTTCCGAGGTGACGTTCACGATCGATGTCACCAACCTCGGCAACACCGCCGCCCAGGGAGTCACCGCCATCGACGTCTTGCCAGCCGGGATGACCTTCGTCAGTGGCAGCGGGCCGCAAGGCCAAACGCTTAGCGCCACCGGACAAACGGTGAACGTCAACATTGGGACGCTTGCCGGGAACGCCACGTCCAGCTTCACGATCGTAGCCGCCGTCGACGCCGGGGCAACCGGAACGGTGGTCAACAATGTCTCTGTGACAACAACATCCACGGAAACGAACACGAACAACAACTCCGCCACGGCCGCGGTGGAAATTGACCCGCTGCAGTCGCGGATTTCCGGGGAAGTCTACATCGATCAGAACAACGATGGCGTCCGCGATCCAGGTGAGCCCGGGATTCCCAATGTGACCATCAACCTGACCGGGATTGACTCGCAGGGCAATCCAGTTGCCCCTCGTTCGACGACCACAGATGCCAATGGATCCTTTGAGTTTACGAATCTTCCGGCAGGTACCTATTCGATCCAACAAGTCCAACCGGAAGGATTCTTGGATGGTCAAGACCGTGTCGGGACTGTCGCGGGCACTCCTACCGGTCAGATTGCGGAGAGTGATCTTTTTACGGAGATTGTCGTTGGCCCCACAGAAGCGGCGGTCAGTTTCCAATTCGGCGAACTGTCGATGCCCTTCTCCAAGCGGATGTTT
>SLFV01000087.1 GCA_007124075.1 Roseimaritima sp. | reverse complement strand
GGCATCGCGGCCAGCGACTGGCGGCGAGTTGTTTCGTGAGCGGCTGAGCGTTTTGGCAGTTGCCAATTCTGCTGCTTGAGCGCAACGGCGGGAATAGCTGTCTACCGTTCCGCGCCGATCGAAGCCAATGGGTCGTTTAGGTGGGGCATTGAACGTCATCGTCCAGGAGTTGCAAGCCACTTCGATTCTGGCAAGCTACAGGCCGTGATCGAAAAATGGATGGCACTATTTAGCTTCTTTAGCTTCCGATGGCACTATTTAGCTTCCTATTTAGCTTCGATGGCACTATTTAGCTTCTTAGCTATTAGCTAATTCCGGCAGGACCTGGCTCATAAACGCCCACAACACGATTGCGGTGGTATAGGTTCATCCGAAAAGCCCGCCATGTTTGGCGAAAACCTGAGCGATCAGATTCTCGCTCAAGATGTCGACAAACGGTAATCCTGTCGCACTCAAAAAACCAGCGACGGATTGCCGAAAAGTGAAGTTGCTCTGGGTCGCGGGATTGGAAGAAAATGCCATGAGAAAACCCTCCCTGGTCTCACTGTTGTTGCAGGCAGTGACCGGGGAGGGCTTCAAAAGTGTGAGACATGGGAGGGTTTCACCGCAAGATCAATCGTCCTGCGTCGCCAATCTTAACGGAAAAAGCCGACTTGCAGATAGACATATTCTGCGCCCACATGAACATTCACAAATGACTGTGCCATTCATGGATGGCACCATTTAGCCACATGGCACCATTTAGCCACCCATTCACAAATGACTGTGCCATTCATGGATGGCACCATTTAGCCACCTGAATGTCGCAAGTGGTGCTTTCGAGCACACGAGTGTGTGCCCTGATTGAGGAGTAACGCTCCTTGGCGACTTCATTGCTGAGTTCATGCAGCGTCTCTTCGCTGAGCTTTGCACGCGCGACGCAGTAGTCACCGGTATCCTTGGTGGGTACAGGCTTCCCCGTGAGTTTACAGTGAGAGATGATACAAGCAACGGGAGATTGACATGCCGCTTCCTTCCCACATCGCAGCACCTGTCCCAAAAAAGCCCAGAGCACAACGACTGTACTGAAAGAACCTTTCATGCCGAAAAGGCCGTTGTGCTTCGCGAAGATCTCACGAATGCGTTCGGCTGGCAGCACGCTGTCGAATGGCAAGCCATCGGTTGACAGAAACGACGTCACAATCTGGCCGAAATCGCGGCTGCGTCGATCTGGCGGATTTGGTATGAAGGAGTCCGTGAAAAAACCCTCCCTGGTTTTTACACGAGCCGTGTAACCAAGGAGGGCACTATTTTGTAGCCAAGACTGGGCAAACAGATCAACCCACATCTAGGCCACGACGAGTTTGTCAAAAAACAAGTCCCGTGTCAATGGGTAAACTGCGCTCGTATAGAATTTTAACAGTGCCATTCGTGTCAGCCCCCTTTCTCAACAGCCTATTAAGCCTGACGGATCGCATTGTTTGTTGCCACCATTTGGGCGGATTGCCGCAGGCGGTTGGGGCGACCGGATGGTCAGTATCCCAGCCCCGGGCCACTCAAACACGCTGTCGGGACAAGACCATCTTTGACATCAAACATGCCCGGAAATTTTTCTCGCAGCTCCTCGTTGCCCGCCGGACAGTATTGCCGACCATTGCTTTCGATCGCGGCAACCGTCGGAATGTGCGCCGCCAGCGATGCCGAATGTAGCAGCGAAACTCCCACACAAGTCAGATCTTGGACGCAAAGGTACATCTTGCGATGCTGCGCGGCCGCACCCATCAGTAAGGCCTCCGCATGCCCCTTGCACGCCTTTAATGCCACGCCGCTGTACCCCTGTTCGGCCGCCAACAACAAGCTTTCCAAGTCAATCAATGATTCATCAATGACCACCGGTAATCGCTTGGCAACGCGATGCATTGTGTTTTCCGGGTGGCTCTTCAAGTCACGATGGGTCGGCTGTTCGATATATTGAACGCAAGCCAATGCCGCGGAGCTGCTGGCGGCAACCTGATCCAGCATTTCCAAAACGTAGGCTTCGTCCTGACACCGTTCGTTAAAATCAAGCGAAAAAGCAGGTCGGGTTTGCCGGCGTGCGGTCAGCGGTTCCGCAACCGCATGTACCTGCAACACTCGCTGGACATCCCAGGGGAGGTCTTCGCCGGAAAGTTTGATCTTCAGGTGCGTCAGGCCGTCCCGTTGGATCCATTGGCCTAAATGTTCAGGCAGTTGGTCTCCCACCGGTTTAACTACTTGTTCCGGAGTCAGCGGATCCAAGGCCCCCACCAAATGATACAGCGGCATCACGGTTTGCGGCGTGCTGCGAACAAATTGATTCAGATACAATCCCGCGAATTCGTCACCCAGGTACACCGACAGATCGTTGGGCAGACAATCCTTGCCCAACAGGTTGTAGCTACTGGTCTGTAACGCTTTGCCTTGGGCGTCAAACAACGCGGCTTCCAGTGGGGCCGCGGCAAGCAAAATCGCAAGTGGCGGGAAAGGCTCAGGCAGTTGTAAATCCGTCACGACCGCATCTGCCAGCCCCGGTCGACGCTGCGCCAGTTGCATGCAGATATCCAGCGGATGCCCCGAAGGAGGGTTGGTGGCTGCGTCATCGATAATTCTCTCCGCCAATCGCATGACCGCAGCCAGCGTTTGCTGGCTGTCCAACCGTTCGCTGGGCCACGCCCAGGTGACCCCCATCGTCATGCTGCCCAAACCACGCGCCTGCCGGCCGCCCTGCGTCAGCACGTCACAGTGAACCGTCAAAATCGTAACATCATCGACGATTCGCCCGCCAAATTTAATCGGAGTTCGGTATTCAAACGCATCCCACTGGACGGAAAGGTCGTAGGTGCGTAGGTCGCTGGTCAGCGTCATTGAGGCCTCGTTGCAAAAGTTATCCCGGGAAAACTGCAGAGCAGGAACGCTAATCGAAAAGTCTACGGGATTTCAGTGGT
>SLFV01000082.1 GCA_007124075.1 Roseimaritima sp. | reverse complement strand
TGACTTGATTTTCCTGGGGATCGACGATCCAGTACTCTGGAATTCCCGCGCGGGCGTAGTCAATGCGTTTGTCGATATAGTCTCGCTGGCGAGCATCGGGGCCAGGGCTGACGATTTCCAACGCGAGGTCCAGGCGGGATGGGTAATCAACTTCGGGTGCAGGCGCATTTTCGGGAGCGATGTACAGCAGATCCGGCTCTCGGATGGTGCCTGGAAACAGTCGAGTCGGCAACGGAGCAAAAAGGGTGATTGAACCCACAGGAGCATGAGCCTCAAAAATTGCTAGCAGCCATCGTAGAATCCGTTGATGTTTAAGCGTCGGCATCGGCAGTATCTCCAAGCGTCCAGCGACCAGTTCCGCCATGCGATTGGTGTGGAACTTGAGAAAATCCTCTTCATGCCAATGGCCTTGCGGAGGAAGCATGTAGGCAGCTTCCCAGGCGGGCTCACCGTTGGCGGAGGGAATCGATGGGGGATTGGCTGACATGGAGGTGACTTCGAATGATGAACGATCAAAAACGTAGCTACCGTCGCCGGAGCGTGGACAAACTCAATGATATCTACGAAAGACTTCGCTGACAAACTAATGACTTGTCGGATTGGCTTTCAATCGGACCAATCACTTTCGGCATCGATCGGGTCCACCATCGCGAGCAGCATGTCGGGCGAGGTGTGCCCAGCGAACGCAGCCATGCAGAACGCTGGACTCGACAATCACTGGCTCGTCAACTGCCTTCGCCAATCGGGCCACCTCCGATGTCGCGACCGTGGTCAGTTCGGGCAGTTCGTCGTCGCGGGAAACCTGCGAACTTTGCGGAGAACACCCTGTGAGTAGCCCGATGATCACGAGCCATGAAGCCATAAAACGCATTGCACTCGAACTTCGGGAGAACGTTGAATCGACCTGAAATGGATGCATCACTCTTATCCGCCTAGTTGTATCAAGTTCGGTGAAGGGGTTTTTGGGTATTTTCGGGACTCGTCTTCACCTGATAGCGAAAGGCAAGTACAGTCAGGGGTACCCCGACACGTACTTTGTATTTACCCCCCCTCATCCTTCTAGACATGCATTGTCGCTGGGTACCCCATGCAATCGCGAAGTTCGCTGGCCCGAGTTCAAACGCTTTGTTTAGCCATCATTGCAACCGTATTGTGCACCCACATGATCTATTGGCTGCGGCCCGTGTTGGTGCCGTTGGTAGTGGCCCTATTTGTCGTCAGCGGAGTGACGCCGTTACTGGAGTTTTTGGAAGAACGCTTACGAGTGACTCGCCCCGTCGCAGCGGGACTGACTTTTCTTTCCGGTTTGATCATGGTCGCAATGTTGGGCTTGTTTTTGTGGCTGTCGGTCTTGGAAATGGCGGAAACCGGTCCCGCCTATCGACAACAGGTCAGTGCGTTGGTCGCCACGTCGCAGAAATGGATGGACTGGAGCATCACGGATTTATTTTCAGATCCGGGTCGACGGAAGGAAGCCGATAGCGAACCGGAAGGCGATGCAGGTGACTGGGACGCAGTCGAAGCGGAGTCCCTCGCGCCCAGCGAACTTGCCAACCGGCTAGACATCGAGGATCTGGAGGAAGACCAAGCCGCGGAATCTATCATTGCCAAACTAATCGAGACAAAGCAGGGTCCGGCGTCCTCCGAATCCTTGACCATCGCCGGCGGCTTGGCGGATGACAAATCCGCAGAACTACGTCGCACCGTTGATCGGTTAGTGCGCGATGGTTTGACGACCTTGTCGCGCGAACTATTCGGCTTGTTGACAACCACGGTGGTGGTCATGATTTTTGTTTTTTTTCTAATCCTTGGATCGGCCAAGCTACCTCACCCCGATTCATCGCTACGAAAATTGAACCGACAGGTTCGCGCGTACCTGACGCTCAAAACCACGATCTCCATCGTCACCGGTTTTCTGTTTGGCTTGACGCTGTGGGTCTTCGGGGTTCCGATGGCCCTCACGTTTGGTTTGTTGGCGTTCCTCCTGAATTACATTCCCAACATCGGGCCGATCGTCGCCTTCGTCTTGCCAGTCCCCTTCATCCTGTTGCATCCTGATGCTTCGTGGTTTTGGATGGCGACGGCCATCAGTGCAGTTGCGGCGATTCAGATCATCAGTGGAAACATCGTCGAACCGAAGCTAATGGGAAATCGTTCGGGTTTGCATCCCGTCATTATTTTAACTTCCTTGATTTTTTGGGGCATGATGTGGGGGATCACGGGGATGTTTTTAGCAATCCCGATGACGGCCGGTCTAAAAATCATTCTGGAGGGAATCCCTCCCACACGACCTTTGTCACGTTTAATGGCGGGAGACTGGGAGGCGGTGGAAGAGCTGCAGTTTCCCACGTGATCGATGGTCTTGAAATCTAAATCCGCAGGGGTGCGAAAGGAACGGCGATTAACGCAAGTCCACGTTCCAGCTATACGGATGTTGGGGGCGAGTCTCGTACCGCGACATCAACACTGACGGTTAGCGAGGTTTGCCCGCCCCCCAGGGCGACACCTCGCATCGGACTGACATCGCGGTAATCGCGACCGATGCAAAACGGAATGTGATCGGTTTGTACCAAGCACGCATTGGTGGGATCGAAATGAATCCAGCCCAATGCTTCGCCCGCAAAGACACTGACCCAAGCGTGCGATTCATCTGCGCCGATCAACCGCTCCTTGCCCGGTTGGGGAATCGTACGCAGGTAGCCACTGACATACCGGGCAGCCAATCCCAGCGATCGCAAGCAACCGATCTGGAAGTGGGCAAAATCCTGACACACCCCCGCTCGCAGTTCGTAAGCAGCAACCGCGTCGGTATCAATATTGGTTGCCCGCGAATCGTAACGGAAATCGGTGTGAATCCGTTGGGTAAGATCCGTCACTGCCTGGACAAAGTCCTGGTGTTTGTCAAACGAGTGTTGCGCATATCTTGCAAATGCCTCCCGCACCG
>SLFV01000321.1 GCA_007124075.1 Roseimaritima sp. | reverse complement strand
TTATCCCGATGCCGAGGTTTGGCAGCGGCTTAGCCGCCGACGGTTGGAACGCTACAACTCCTACGATCTTGCGGGGGATGATCCGGCCGAACGACGGATTTATATGGCACTGGACGAGGAGACCAACGAAGGCCCGTTTATCGAGGAGTCTTTGGACCAGGTTATGCGGACTCTGTCCGCAGCCCACGATATTCCGATCTTTTTGGATGTCCGCTCTTTGGAAGAGGAAGGAATCACCCCGGACACTCCCGTGTCGATCGACCTGAAGGGGATCAAACTCCGCTCGTTCATTCGATTATTGCTTGAAGATGTGGGGTTGACCTACATGATCAAAGATCAGGTACTGAGAATCACCACCCTAACCACCGCGGAGGAGAATCTGGTAACGAAGGTCTACCCCGTGGGTGATTTAGTCGTGCCGATCATGCCACCGATGATGGGCGGCGGCATGATGGGCGGCGGCATGATGGGAGGTATGGGCGGCGGCATGATGGGAGGAATGGGCGGCGGCAT
Organism: Roseimaritima sp.; assembly: GCA_007124075.1. Taxonomy (GTDB): domain Bacteria; phylum Planctomycetota; class Planctomycetia; order Pirellulales; family Pirellulaceae; genus Roseimaritima. The sequence goes on along the minus strand of SLFV01000321.1, from coordinate 10,651 downwards.
GATGGGAGGAATGGGAGGAATGGGAGGCATGGGAGGCATGGGAATGGGCGGCATGATGATGGTGCCTGATGACCTGACCCTGTCCAGCAAATCCAGCGTCACTGCTGCGGTAAAGCCTGTCGCAGGAAACGAAAAGAAGCAGGTCCGCCGCGGTCCGTTGCAGCTTCCTGGATCCACCACCTCATCGGCTGCGGAGTATTGGCGGAGTTACTTTGCAGAATTGCAGTTGGATGACCAGCAGGAACTTGAGGTTCACCAGCAGCGCGTGCATCGCACAATTTCCGCGTTGAATGCGAAAGCGATGAAGGCTTCCAAGGAAAACGACTTGGACGCGGCGGAGGCGGAGTTCAAGCAGATGCGGGCTTTGATCGAGGCTGCGATGTTGCATGACCAAACCCAGCCTTGGATGTATGAGGCGTACGCAATTGCGTTGCTGGGGTCGGGGGGCGACAACGAGGAGATTGAACGAGCTTTATTGTCCGCGGTGGATTTTGCGGATTCACCGGAAGATATCCTGAATGTAGCTCGTCATTTGGACGGCATTGGTTCCAAAGAAGCGGCGTTGCGTTTGTGCATGGACGTTTCGCGTGTCCGCCCTTACGACAAGGCGGCTTATGTTTTTGGTTTGCAATTGGCCAAAGAGTTGGACGATGTGGCCGGCTTGACGTGGGCTTGTGTAGGCGTACTTAGTCAGGCTTGGTCGGGGGCTGAAGCTTCGATCGAAGAGGAAGCTCGTCTGCTTGCGCGATCGACACATCTGCGATTGAAGGAAGCGGAAGATTCGGTCGCCGCCGAACAATTTGCTGGCGCAATTGAAAATGCGACGGCTCATGATGTCATTGTTCGCGTGACGTGGACAGGGCAAGCCGATATCGACCTGATTGTGGAGGAACCGTCGGGAACGATTTGCAATTGGCAGAATCGCCGCACGTCGGGAGGGGGCGTTTTGTTGGAGGATACGCTACCCAGTGGCGGCGGTGATGGGACGTTTACGGAGACTTACGTTTGCCCGCAAGGATTTTCCGGAGTCTATCGACTGGCGATTCATCGCGTCTGGGGGAATGTGGCGACGGGTAATGTCAGTGTGTCGATTTTGACCGATGTCGGTCGGCCCACTCAGCGTCTGATCCAGAAACAGGTCCCGTTGCGCGAACAGAACGCTTTGATTGCCTTCGATGTCCGTCAAGGGCGTCGGGTACAGCGTCTGGCGGACGCTCAATTGGAAGACATCGCGGCAGCCAAGCAGAATATGGGGAACGTCATGTTGGCACAGCTTGCAGGCGGTTCTGATCTTAGCTCCACGGCCGCGTTTTTTAGGGATGTTCGTCGCTTTGGCGGAAATCGATTCGGCGGACCGGGGCTGTTTGGCATGCAGCCTGCCATCGGTTACGAACCGTTGATTAAAGTGCTTCTGGAAGGTGCAACCATGATGCCTTCGGCGATTTTGTCGGCCGATAGACGATACGTGCGTGTGACCCCCAATCCGATGTTCTCGCAAATCGGAGATGTGCAGACATTTAATTTCGTCTCGGGCGAAACCAACCAGCAAGGTGGTGGTGGTGGTATGGGCGGATTTGGTGGTGCTGGCATTGGTGGCGGCGGTATCGGCGGTGGCATGGGTGGCATGGGTGGCATGGGCGGTGGCATGGGTGGCATGGGCGGTGGTATGGGTGGCATGGGCGGTGGTATGGGTGGCATGGGCGGCATGATGTAAATGGTTGAATCCGCCACGAAGGCTCCGCCCCAAAAATCACGGACGATCGCAGCCATTTCGGTGATCGCGTTGGCCGTTAGCGGCTTGTTTCTCGCCTTTGTCCCGTCTCAGATCACTTCATTGCTGTTTGCGGCATGTGAAGTTTTGGTGATCTCGATCATCATTTGGCAAGCCTGCGACCCGTTTGCGGAGGCGGCGCAGTTTTTGGGAGAACGTTATCGAATCCCCGGTTCGGTGCGTGGTGCGACTTTGGACGCGGTCGCCGGTTCGCTGCCGGAGCTGTTTACCGGCATCTTTTTTGTCGTCATCGCGATTTCAGCAATCGATCAATCCGCAGTCAGCGTCGCGGAGGCGGGGGCTGAGGGGTTTGGTGCGACCGTGGCCACCTGTGCGGGCAGTGCCGTTTACAACATGATTTTGATACCAGCAATCTGTGTGTTGGTGATTAGCTACTCTCGCCCCTCCCATCCGACAATCGAAGTCGAGTCAAAGGTAATCAGTCGGGACGGGCTGTGGTTCCTGGGGTGTGAACTGGTGGTGGTTTTTTTTCTTTTCCAGCCCGCGTTGTCTTGGTGGATGGCGATTGTGCTGCTGGCACTTTACTGCGGTTACATCCTGCAATTGACCGCCGACGCCCGGACGTATCGCAAGGCTCGCCAGACGGTTCAGGAAGTCCTTCGCAGTCGTCAGCACGTTGACACCGATTCGATCATTAACACCTTGCATTCCTCTGGCATCCGCCCCAGTTTGTCATTGATCCAGCAGTTACGTCGCGAAAGTGAACAGAACTACGAAGCGGAGCAACAGCCAGTTGCTGCCGATTGTTTTTTGGGCATGTTTTCCGTTACGTTAACGACACTCAAGGCGTGGGCCCTGATTGTAGGTTGCACCGTCATTGCGGCGATTGCCTGCTACTGGCTGGTGGAGGTCACACGTTCCACCTCCGCAACCCTGGGGGTCCCGATTTTCTTTCTGGCGGTGATTGTTGCGGCAGCGGCCTCGTCAGTACCTGACACTTTCCTATCCATCGGCGCGGCGCAGCGAGGAGACGACGATGGCGCGGTCTCGAACGCTTTTGGCTCCAATATCTTTGACATCTGTGTTTGTCTTTCTATTCCCTTGCTGATTAATGCTTACCTGAATCAGTGGCAGCCCGTTCCCTTAGTGATCGACGGCCAACCCATTCGTGGTTTGGCGGGACTGCGATTACTGCTGTGCGTGTTCACGTTGGCGACACTTTTGATGATGTGGCAGAACCGGCAACTGACCCGTGGCAAGGCAATCGTTCTGATTGCGTTTTATGCGTTGTTCGTGACCTATGCGGTCCTGGGGGCATTGGATCTTCTGCCGGGTGTGTAAGCAACACGCGAATAAGGACGGACCGCCCACCCCCCCCTTTTTCGACAGACTTCTTTGCGCATCGTGCCAGCGTCTGGTAGATTGAAGGCAACCACAAGCATTCTTCACCGGCCCGTGGTCCCTGGTCACCGGCAACTAGCGCTACTGGAGCCTCCATGCCCGACGCTGTCGTCAATTCTGAAGTTTCCGAAACGGCTTTAAGCGATAACGACGTTCAGGCGATCAATGCATTGCAGAGCGCATACGCCGCGTTAAAACAGGAACTGGCCAAAGTCATTGTCGGCCAGTGCGGGGTGATCGACCAATTGGTCATTTGTTTGTTCGCGCGTCGCCATGCCTTGTTGATGGGAGTCCCCGGTCTGGCAAAGACGTTGTTGGTCAGCAAATTAGCTCAGACGCTTTCGCTGCAATTCAGTCGCATTCAGTTTACGCCTGATTTGATGCCGATGGACATTACCGGAACGGATATCCTGCAAGACAATCCGCAGGGTCGGAGGGAATTTCATTTTATACAGGGGCCGGTCTTTGCCAACATCGTGCTGGCGGATGAAATCAATCGTGCCCCGCCGAAGACTCAGGCTGCGATGTTGGAAGCCATGCAAGAACAGCGGGTTACCGTTGTCGGCAAGACCTTCGAACTGCCATCCCCATTCATGGTCCTGGCCACGCAAAATCCGGTTGAACAAGAAGGAACCTATCCGCTGCCCGAAGCGCAACTGGATCGTTTCATGTCGCTGATCGAACTGGATTATCCCAGCGAGGCGGAAGAAATTGAAATCGCGCGCAGCACCACGGGCGGACAGTTGCCCGAACTTGCGCACGTATTGACCGGTCAAAAGATCATGGACTACCAGGCGTTGGTGCGACGCGTCCCCGTTCCGGAGCACATTTACGTTTATGCTGCTCAGTTGGTGCGACGGACACGGCCACGTGACCCGTCGGCCCCCGCTTGGTTGCCACCCTTGGTAGCGTGGGGGGCGGGACCACGCGCAGTCCAGAACCTGATCTTGGGAGCCAAATCGCGTGCAGCGCTGATGGGCAGTTACATGGTCCGCCTGGAGGACGTGCAGGCGGTCGCTCCTTCGGTTTTGACGCACCGCGTGATCACCACGTTTGCTGCGCAGGCGGAACAGATGACTGCACGCGAGATTGCGGAACGACTGGTACGCGAATTTCACCCCTAATTGCCTGCTGAAGAATGCAACGATGTTGCCGGACCGCAAAAGTCGAACATTTATTGAACCGCAAGTCGTAGCCAGGCTGGCGGGTGTGCCGTTGGTTTCGCGTCGGCCGATGCAGGGCAACGTTTCCGGACGCCATGTTAGCCCCCATCGGGGAGCCAGCGTTGAATTTGCGGAATATCGCAAATACGTTCCCGGAGACGATCTGCGACGCCTGGATTGGCGGGCTTACGGTCGTTCGGACCGGTACTACATCAAGGAATTCGAAGCCGATACCAACCTGCGTTGTTGCCTCGTGCTTGACGCCAGCGGCTCCATGGGGTTTGGTTCCCATGGGCTGACGAAATTGCAGTACGCGCGGCAGATCGCGGCCACGATGGCCTATTTGGCGGTTCAGCAGGGGGACGCGGCGGGCCTGACCTGCGTTGCCGAGGGGATCACTCAACAGTTGCCGCCCAAACGCAACGCTGCCCATTTATCAAACCTGTTTGATATGCTGGAACGGACTGAGGCGGCTGGGCCAACGCGGTTGACTGCAATCCTGCACGAATTGGCGGAAACGGTTCGGCAACGAGCACTGGTGGTGATTGTCTCCGATTTTTTCTTGCCGTCCGAGGAGCTACGGAGCTGTTTCGAGCACCTGCGTTTTCGCCGACATGACGTCGCCGCGATTCAACTTTTGGACCCGTCCGAGTTAGATTTTCAGTTTCAACGTCCGATGCGTTTTTTGGATATGGAGGGTGGGCCAGCGATTTTCGCCGACCCCGCCTTGATATCGCAACGGTACCATTCCGCATCGACGGCGCATCTTGACGCATTGCGGGGGGTGGTGATGGAAACAGGCGTTGATTATCAACAGGTCAACATCGCACAACCGCATGAAGAAATTTTGATGCGATTTTTGGTTGGGCGACTGCGAAACCGAGGCAGGCGATGAGCTTCCTGCAACCCTGGATGCTGGTCGCGTTGCCGATTGCGGCATTGCCAATTATTATTCATCTTATCAATGAGCGTCGCTATCAGACGCTGCCCTGGGCAGCAATGATGTTCCTGCTGGCGGCGAACCAGATGTCTCGAGGCTACGCGCGGCTGCGGCAGTGGTTGATTCTGGGACTGCGAGTCGTTGCGATTGCGGCGCTATTATTTGTCATCAGCCGCCCGTTGGCTGGGGGGTGGATGGGGGCGGCAACGGGCGATCGTGCCGAGACAACACTGATCTTGCTGGACCGTTCCCCCAGCATGCAGCAGATGGGCGTCGAAACCGCGATGTCGAAACTGGAAACAGGGCAGCGTCAGTTGCGGGATACGCTCCGCACGCTTGGTGGCGGTCGTGTTGTGTTGATTGACAGTGGGCACGTGCGGCCGCAAGAATTGGACTCGGTCGACGCGTTGGCGGACATGCCGGAGGCCGGTCCCGCGGACAACACCGCCGACATTCCGGCCATGTTACAGGAGGCAACGGACTACCTGGATGCCAATGAAATCGGACGAGCGGACATCTGGTTAGTATCGGACCTACGTGCCTCCGACTGGCAACCCGAAAGTGGTCGCTGGGCGGCGTTGCGTGAGACGCTGCTACCTCGTGCGCAGACGACACGCTTTCGCCTGCTGGCGTATCCAGAGGTCCAGACGGAAAACCGAGCGATTACGGTGACCGGCATCAAATACGAGCGGGCGGACCGACAGAAGCGCATCTTGTTGTCGCTGGAGATTTCAGGTGGATCGGTTGACGAACCCGATCGAATGATTCCAGTTCAAGTGGAAATCGAAGGGAGCCGGATTGAGGTACCCGTGCACAGTTCGGGTGGCCGCGCGGTCTTGCGCGATTATCCGCTGCCGCTTGACAACGCGGTTGATTCGGGGTGGGGACGCGTCAGTTTGCCGGCCGACGCGAATCCCGCCGACAATGTGGCTTTTTTTGCTTTTGAACCGCCGGTGCCGCGGGTGACGGTTTTATTCTGCGAAGACGATGCGGTACGTTTGCCGTTGCGACTGGCTGCCGAAATTCCCGCCGAACCATCCATCCAGCATCGTGTGTTGCAGACGCAGCGTGGATTGTTGCAAACCGTACCATGGGAGGAAGTGGGACTGTTGTTGTGGCAAGGGGTCATGCCCACAGCCGGTGATCTGGAGGCAGTGGAGGCGTTCCTCGCCGCCGGCGGACAAGCGATGTTTTTTCCATCGCGATCATCCGACACCGGCCAGTTGCAGGCAATGCGTTTTGGCAATTGGCAGAGTAATGCGACGGACCAGGGGGTCAGCCAATGGCGTGGTGACCAAGGCTTGCTCGCGGGCACACTCGCAGGCGGCTCGCTACCCGTGGGTGAATTGCGAATTAAACGCTTTACCACTCTGCAAGGGACGGCCACGACACTGGCTCGTCTAAGCGGGGAGATGTCGCTGTTGGTTCGCCACCATCCGGCTGGCGATCATGCGGGCACCGTCTATTTTTGGGCCACTACGCCCCATCCGGACGATTCGTCGCTGGGCACGGATGGAATTGTTTTGTACGTAGCGATTCAAAGGGCTTTGGCTGCCGGAGCGGCTGCATTGCAATCGACCGCCGACCAGGTCGCGGGCAGTCGGCTTGCGGAGCGCTGGTCGCCGATCGTCATCGGCGATCAGCGGCCCCACAGCGAACCCGGATACCATGCGGGTGTGTTTCAGGATGGCGAGCATTTGTTGACCATCCGCCGTGCACCGGCCGAGGACCAACTACAAATCGTTGCCGACGATCAGTTGCTGGGACTGTTTCGCGGGTTGGATTTTACTCGGATAGACGACCGTGCCGGGAATTATGCGTCACTGATTCATGAGGTCTGGCGACTGTTTTTGATTCTGATGATTCTGGCAATGTTGGGCGAAGCCTGGCTGTGCTTGCCACAGCCTCGCAGTCCCACGGCGGGAGGGCGTTCGTGAGCACCCGGCAGCCCCTGACAATCGAAGCCGACCCGTGGACCGTACTGGTTTCGCTGGCGGCGGTTATCAGTGCTGCGGTCCTGGGCTGGTTGGCTTGGAAACGCAGTGGGTACCGTCGCGCGGTCGGTTGCTTGGAATTGCTGCGTTGGGGCCTGGTGGCGTTGGCGGTGCTTTTACTGAACCAGCCCGAATGGATGCAACAATACTTGCCCAGCGAACGACCGACGTTGGTCGTATTGCACGATGACTCCGGCAGTATGCAAACCGAGGATGTGGTAGGTCCGTCCGGTAAACGGGGCTCGCGATCCGCTGCTTTGGCCCCCTTGCTAGACCGCGCCACCTGGGAAGAATTTGAACCGCGGATGGATGTCGTTTTTCAGCCTTTCGCAGCCGAGGAACATGACGAGGGAACCGATCTGGGGGGAGCGATTGCGGCAGCGTTGGATCGTCACCTCAGTCTGCTTGGCCTGGTCGTTGCGTCCGACGGGGACTGGAACATTGGTATGCCCCCCGCGGGAGCAGCGGGCCGGGCGCGTTTGAGAAAGCTGCCGATATTTACGATTCCCGTGGGTTCCACCGAACGTTTGCCCGACTTGGAAATCCTCAGTTTTGATGTCCCCAGTTTTGGCGTCGCAGGGAAGGCGGTTCGCATTCCCTTTGCCCTGTCCAGTTCGCTGCCCCGCGATTATGCCACAACGCTGACGTTGAAGATTGCCAGCCGTATGCTGGAAAAGGGGGCTGCTCCCTTGGAGACCTCCGACGGGCTGGCGGAAGCCAACCCTCTTATGGAACAGACAGCGAACGGTCAGCAATTGAACCACGAAGTGACCATTCCTGCTATGGGGCGTGTCTCCGATGCAATCACTTGGCAGCCTGACGAACCTGGGGAATATACGTTAACCCTGACCTTACCAGCACATCCCACTGAGGTTGTGCTGGAAAATAATGCCCGGGAGGCTCCGATTGCAATCCGGGAGGAACGCTTGCAGGTGCTGGTGGTGGAATCGTACCCCCGGTGGGAATACCGTTACCTGCGTAACGCGTTATCTCGTGATCCCGGGGTCCGACTATCCTGCCTGCTGTTTCAGCCGGGCCTATCGAAGGTTGGAGGGGGCAATGCGGATTACATCTCGGCGTTTCCCGCAGGCCCGGACGAATTGTCAGCTTTTGACGTTATTTTCTTAGGGGACGTGGGTGTTGAACCAGGGCAACTATCGCAGCAGCAATGCGAGTGGTTGAAGGGGTTGGTCGCGCACCAGGCGAGCGGCCTTATCTTTTTGCCAGGTTGGCAAGGTCGCCAGTTTTCATTGCTGGAAACGGAGCTTGCAGATTTGTATCCCGTGGCCATGGACGCATCACAGATCGACGGTTGGGGTTCACGTACGCCAGCCCACTTCGAATTGACGCAGTTAGGCCAACGGAGTTTGCTGGCCAAACTGGCCGACACCGAGCAGGAGAATGCTGAAGTTTGGGAGGGGTTGCCGGGGTTCCAGTGGTACGCGCCCGTTGTCAAATCGCGTCCGGGAAGCGATGTATTGGCCGTGCACAAGGACGTTTCCAACGAATTCGGCAGGCTGCCGCTACTGGTGACGCGTACTTTTGGCAACGGAAAAGTTCTGTTCATGGGGACCGATGGTGCCTGGCGTTGGCGTAAGGGAGTGGAGGATTTGTACCACTATCGATTTTGGAGCCAAGTGGTGCGTTGGATGGCGTATCAACGCAACATGGCGCGAGGTGAATCGATGCGACTGTACTACAGCCCGGAACAACCACGGGTGCGGCAAACCGTTGTCCTGACAGCCAACGTGATGGAATCGTCTGGCGAACCGCTCGGCATGGGCGATGTAACCGTTCGAATCGTCGGTGGTTCTGGGCGGGGGCAAACGATTCGCCTGCAATCACGTGATGACGCTTGGGGCGAATTTACCGGACGTTGGACGCCGCAGGAGCCGGGCCGACACGAACTGGTAATGACATGTTCGCAAACGGGTGACCAATTGGAATCCAGTCTCTACGTGCAGGGAGCTGCACTGGAGCAGGTCGGCAAGCCTTCGCGACCGGAGGTTTTGGAAGAAATCGCCCGCATCAGTCGCGGACAAATGTTGCCTCTGGAGAAACTGGATTTGTTGGGCGACATGTTGCGAGTGTTGCCCGACCCGCAGCCCGATGTGCGTCGCATCCCGCTGTGGAGCAACCCGTATGTCGCGGGTTTGATGATTTTTCTGCTAAGTGTCTTTTGGGTGTGCAGAAAGACGGTCGGTCTGATCTAATATGAATCGTGATGTTTGTCAAACGCCACCTGTAATTGGATGACGGCATGAACCACAACCCTCCACCTGCGTCACCAGCAATTCCGGGTCTGCAATTACCAGACGGTTTGCAGGCCAAACTGTTGCAGTACCGTCGCTTGATTCGCTGGCGGAAGGCGGGCGAAGCACTCGCGATGGGTTGCAGCGTCATGCTGTTTGCATTCCTGATGGTTTTTACCTTGGATCGTTTTCTGGACACTCCCCGTCCGCTTCGGTTGCTGGCGGGAACAAGCACCTTGTTTGCCATGTTGATTCTGGCTGGGTTCTGGTATCAGTGGGTATGGTTGCATCGCGACACCGCGCAGTTGGCCCGCCGGATCGCACGGCGACAACCTCAATTCGGTGATCAGCTTCTGGGCGTCATTGAATTGGCAACGCATCAGGCGGAGCAACGGCGTTCACCGGTCCTGGTGGCAGCGGCGATCAAACAGGTTGCGGAACAGGCCCAGCAGCGTGATTTTTCGGCGGCAGCACCGCCGTCGCGTCGCAAGGCTTGGGGTGCCTCTGCTGGCCTTCTGATTGCGATGTCGGCGTTGCTGTTTGTGATGTCTCCGGCGGCGGCGGGGAATGCGTGGGTTCGCTGTTTCCTGCCATTGCGTCACGTGGATCGTTACACTTTTGCACAATTGGAACAACTGCCCGCGGATCTGATTGTGCCGCATGGCGAAGGGGTAATGGTGACACTGCGTCTCCGCAATCGTTCCCCCTGGCAACCTGCAACGGCCAACGCGAGCATAGGCAGTCAACCGGTGTTGACCGTGCCCCTGCGTGATGATCACTATCCGGTGCAGCTACCGCCGCTGTTGGACGATACACGTTTGATGGTGCGGGTTGGGGATTTCCGCCAAACGATCGAGATCCAGCCGAAGCTGCGTCCCGAACTTCGCGATTTGAAGGCAGAAATCGAGCTTCCGGAATACTTGCAGCAGCCCAAGCCACTGGTCAAAGATGCGCGTGGGGGAATCCTGTCCGTGGTCAAAGGCAGCCATGCGGAAATCTCGGCGACCGCCAGTCGGACCTTGGCGGTTGCTCGGGTCAACCAGCACGAGGTCCCGATTCGTGATCAGCGGTTTACGGCACCGCGGACTTCGCTGACCACGACGATGCAGTGGACGTTGGATTGGCGGGATGAACATGGTTTGGCCGGTCGCGAGCCCTTTGCACTGTCG
>SLFV01000017.1 GCA_007124075.1 Roseimaritima sp. | reverse complement strand
GGGACAGGCCCGGCTTTTTCCCGCAAGATTGTCAGGGACCTTCAGCGACTTGTTGCAGCCTGGACAGGTAATTTTGAAGAAGGTACTCATCGGCCATGGTTAAACTGTTAACTGATAGGAATTTTGATTTCCGGCACAGCCACACCCCAGGAGTTTTGGAAGGCGGTCAACGTGATCGGCAACAACGGACCACGGATAAGGCTGCCAATGCTATTTCGAACCGATTCCATCGGTACAACCTGGGAATTAAATGGACTTGTCCGTCGGAATGGTCTGCGGAAGGCTTCACAAGCCATGCCTCCCCCATCTTGATTTTGGCGGTTGCGTAAGCCATCCCGGGATGAGCCGATTGGTTGACAAGTGGTTGATCATCACAAAATCGCGGCCTTCTTCACGGGTCTCTCCCGGCTGGGGAAAACGTAAACGCAGGGAGAGACCTGTCAGAGAGGCAGCATCATTACGTTAGAGATCGCTTGCGGAACGCGTTTAGGCCTCCCAACCCTCTCGCGCAATGATCACGTCAGCACCCAAAGTTAAACGCCGCAACTTAGCGGCGGCGGTTGTCTTATCCATTGTGCCAATTTTGACTCGTTGAACCAATTGACGCGTTTTGGCGACGCGTTGCCGACGACGGCGTATTTCGCGACGACGCTCAGTTCCTGCCATAGGTGAAAGCTCCGATTGAAAACGTGGGAAGGTTTTGTAGTGAATGAACGTTCTTGACGTCTCCAGTATACCCGGAAAGAGAGCCAGCACGAAAGCCATGTCAAAAACATGGATCAAACTGGATTGGCCGTTATGGTTTTCACGCGATCGAGTCAGTTGAAGGGGGGAGTTTCATTGAACCGAGGGAAGTCGATATGATGAAAGGCGTGGTCGATGACTTGTCAGAAAAGTAGCTTGCCCGTAAGTGGAGGAATTGAAGCCAATGTCAGAATCATCACACGACGAAGAGCCCAAACTGATCATTGACGAAGACTGGAAGGAACAGGTCCAACGCGAGAAAGAAGCCTTGCGCGCGGCGCAACCCGGCACCCAATCGCAAGCAGACGCGTCAGATTCAACCTCAGAGGCGGCGGACCCTCCGGCGCTTCCCGATGCCTCTCTGGAAACGTTGATTTCCATGATTTATACGCAGGCGATCGCTGCCCTGGGTTTGCTTCCGGGGCCGCAGGGGGAACCTACGAGGGTCGATAAAGTCATTGCCAAACACTACATCGACACATTGGATGTCTTGGAGCAAAAGACAAGCGGCAATCGGACCGCAGAGGAAACGCAGATACTTAGCGAGGCCCTACACCATGCCCGAATGGCGTTCGTTTCAGTCAAGGCCACCTCGCCAACCTCGCCAATAGAGTTCGGTTAAGCGGGAATGCCTGCTGAAAAAGAAGGCAGCCCCAACTCCCAAGACTCCCATTTCGGCATTGCTCACGCTTCCGTCGGATCAGCCGACGCAACTACAGGTTGACTGTTCCGATTCCGGCAGGTCTGCCTACCTACGATTGTCGCGGCGCGGGCCCCGGGAGCGATGTCGCAGAATCAGGATAGCTTGTCGGGCACACCAACCGTCTATCGGGGACCGGCGAAAATTGGTGGCAGAACGCGTGTGCGGTTCGGAGCGAGTCTTGGCAGCGGTGATCCGTAGTAGTAGTTCCGACGCACGGTATTTCCGTAAATGTGTAACGGTCGATTAGGACGTTGGTGAATTGGCGTGGAAAGTAGTTGCTCGCGTTGGTCGCCCAGGGCAATCACCGCTGGCGACCAAGCTGGACGGTTGTCTGCTTTCGCGGAGGGCAAGCAGACCGCGGTGGAAACGGTTAAACCGAAAGAAACCGACAACGCTACGGTTCGCATCTTCATACCGATCATCCCTAAAGAACTTCATTTGATTTCGACGCATCTCAACCGGCGAGCGACTGGACGAACCGCCGCTCGCCAGAGAACTAACCAGTGAAAAGAACAGCTCACACCAGAATGATAGATCAAAGAAGCGTTGCCGGTCGCGGCAAACACAAAAAAGCGTTACTGATTGCGGCTGTCTGTGCCATTTTTGGCTACACGCTCGCAAGACCGTGGTTGAATGACCACTACGGCTGGAATCTACCCTCGTTGTTCGCGGAACAAGACCAGACGGAACGGGAGCAAACGCAAGAAGGCGCTGTTCCTTCGAAGGAGGGGATGGGGGAGTTGGTACCCGGTCAAACCGATTGGGCGAGTCCGCGCGCCGATGACGCGAACCGAACCATCAGGCAGGCGGATGAAGCTTCCGTAGAAACGTCGAAATACGGGATATTGCGAGAGTTCCGCACGAACCATTATGTATCCCCCGCGGGTGTCCAGTACGTGCCCGGAAGTGCCCAAGGGCACCGCCTAAAACACTTGGCGCGGCACCTTAACGACCAACCCGACCGCCCAGGCAGTCACGGTGTCTTTGATGACGATATGGAGGGCGTGTTGCATTTGATTGACCAGGCCTACACATTAGCGCTGCAAAATGGCTCGCAGGTCAAGCAGGAAACCGACGCAAATCGTACGATCTACACGGTCAGTCTTGGTCGCCGAATTGGGTTTGTTGGGGGACGTGAAGGAAATCGACGGGGACAGCCCAACGCGCGTCGTATCCGCTTGGTACTGGAAGGACAGCGACTCATTACGGCTTTTCCTTTATAACGAGGACCAGGGTAACCTACGCGACCTTTTTTTCTACCCAAACAATCGCTTTGAGGCGGCAACTGTGATCCCTAATTATTCGATTGGTCTATGCCCCATTTGTGGCACCGGTCTGTGCGGTATTCGTGTTTGTGGCGTGCTGAGCGACCAGCCACACGGATTGATCGTTTGCGACCAATGCGAAGCCATCTGGCAGCAGCCCGACTTGGGCACATCGCATACCTACCCCCAATTGACCGATGCCCGCTGTCCTGAGTGTCAGGCACCATTGTGGGGCGAGGAT
>SLFV01000565.1 GCA_007124075.1 Roseimaritima sp. | reverse complement strand
TGGCCGTTGGCGATGTCATCGTGGCGGTCAATGGTCAGCCGGCCGCCAGCACAGATGTGTTGCGAGACGCCGTGGAACAAACGCGAACGCAAGGCCGAGCCTGTCAGTTGGTGGTGCTGAGCGGCAATACCAGACGGTTGATCGTGATTCGTCCGTAATTTCCGACGAACCGTTGGACTTTCATCGCACAGGGGTGTTCGATCCGAAGGGGCGAACACCCCTGTTTTGTTAACTGCGACGCTGCGTGCGCCGCAGGAATAGCCAACAGAGAAGACTCACGAAGCGCTGTTGAATCTCGTTCCGCCGCTTGACCGGGCTAGAATATTCCGATTCTTCCGGAAAATCCGCAAGACCCGCACGAAGGTAATCGATATACAGAACAACGGCGCAAGCTTCATGCGTGCGACCGTCGATGCCTGAGATTCGGTGTTACAACTGCGCATCGCTATCTGTTGCCCATGGAAGGATGTCGGATGACGACCTGGAAACGAACCAGCCTGAGACGCACATTGCTTGGCCTTTTCGCGGCGGTGGCTGCCGCTGGCAGTACTGGTTGCATCGGCTTGCCTGGCCCCAGTTTGGGGATTTTCTCCATTCCCATTCCGGTCAGCCCCTACTATCAGCAGCGGGCAGAGGAGAATTTCCGATGGCAAGAACGATACGCGCGAGTCCCCATTCTGGGACCAATTACCTCGGGTGGTCCCCCAGTTGCTTTGGATCCACCGACCGATGACGAGGTCATGATGGCTTTCGAAAAAGCCAATCCCGTCGGTGGCGGAATTCCGTTGTTGTATGAACGTCAGCGGAACAATGTTCGGATTATCAAGGAAAAAATTGCGGACTACGTTGATCCGCCACGCTTCTACCCGTTGATTGGCCCGGCACAGTTGCATCACGCTCATTATAAATGCACTGTGTACTACAGCCAACGTGATATCGTCGGGTATCCCGTGCCGCACGTCCTGGACGACGAGGAAGCGGTTGAAACGATTTACATCGACCACAACCACTTTCATATGGTCGGCAATGTCGAACCCTATCAGACACCGACGATGTAGATGTCCGACCGCACGGCGAGCAAGCGAGAGAACGCGATTTCCGCCAATCGAGCGGCTTATGATGAGCTTGCGGCGCGGCGGGCTCCCTTGTGCCGGCCCGCCTCCGATGCCGATTTGGTCGATCCTTTACCGACGGTAGACCCGCTGGGCTGGCTGGGTCCAACCGTGGTGGGCAAACAGTTATTGTGCCTTGCCGCAGGGGGAGGCCGGCAGAGCATGATTTACGCGGTCGCCGGTGCGCGCGTCACGGTCGTCGATGTCAGCCCTGCAATGCTGCAACTGGATCGTCAAGCCGCCGCCCAACGGGGGCTTACCATTACGACGATCGAGGCGTCGATGGATGCGATGCCGATGCTGTCCGATGCCGCTTTTGATTTGGTCGTCCATCCGGTCAGCACTTGTTACCTTCCGGACATCCAGGCGGTCTTTCGCGAAGTCGCAAGGGTGCTGCGGCCCGGCGGGGTTTACGTCAGCCAACACAAACAACCTACCAGCTTACAGGCCTCCACGGTCAGAATCGCCGGGAATTACGCGGTTGTCCATCCGTATTACCGCACCCAGCCGATTCCGACGCCGCCGCAAGAAACCGCCGCCAGCTTGCGGTTGCGAGAACGTGACGCGATTGAGTACTTGCATCGCTGGGAACAAATCGTCGGCGGGATCTGTCGCAGCGGGTTCGTGATCGAAGATCTGGTGGAACCGGTCCATGTCGAAAGCGGCGCTAAGAACAACAGTTTTGCCGATCGAGCCCAATTTATTGCTCCCTACGTGCGGATTAAAGCGCGACGCCAGCAGGCGGCGACAGGTCCGCGGCGTCCGCAGCTAATCCTGTAACGACAAACCCCTTAACCGTTTGCTAAATCGCGACCCGTATGGCTGCTAAACGATCACCAATCGGTAGCGTTCTAGTGACGCTGCTGCTCTTGCTTACCGCGACCGGGTGCAACCCTTTGCGACCGCGAGCGATTTTGCACGGGGGATATCGAGTTGCCCCTGAATTGCTGACGATGAATCAACCCCAGATTGAACGAGGACGACCATGCGTTGTTGTCGATTCCGTTGGCTGGTTTGTCGGCATTCCGGGACGACTACTACTGTGGGATCCCCGCATCGACAACCATCAGATTTCGAAGCAAACCGAGGGCCTGCTGACTGCCTATCTGATGGATAACGAGTTATCGCATGTGAAGGTAAGGTTAAACCAATACGCACCGCTTCAGGACTGGAAACGGCTGCGGAACAACAAAACCGTCGGCTGGGGTTACCGTTACACGCTTGGTGTCCTGTCGTTGGCGGGAGAGACGCTATTGCCAGGCCGCATTTTCGGAGGCGATCGCTACAACCCGTACACCGCCACCATCCATCTGTACAGCGACGTGCCAGCGATCGCGATGCACGAGGCGGCTCATGCCAAGGACTTCTCCCGCCGCAAATGGCAAGGGACATACGCTGCCGTCTACCTTCTTTCTCCCGCCCCGTTATGGCACGAACGGATCGCAACTAGCGACGTACTGTATTACACGACAGTGAAACAGGATGATCAACTGCAGCGCGAAGCGTATCGGATCCTCTATCCTGCTTACGGCACCTACGTCGGCAGTTCGCTGGGCATGTTTTTACCCAAGTACGCGGACCCGCTGTACATCACCTCGGTATTGGTCGGACACGCGGCCGCACACCACCATGCGTATGCGTTACCGGAACTGATGTACCTGAGTCAGAACAGCGAAGCGAGCAGCCAGCCAGCGGAGGTCCACGCGGTCGCCTATGATGAACCGATGCCGGAATTGCCAGGCGAATCGATTCCGCTGAGCCAGATCCTATGGCCCTAGTGGCCCGAGAAGAAATTAATGCCGCACAGACAGGAATGTCTGTGCCACCAGGAGCACAGGCATCCTTGCCTGT
>SLFV01000204.1 GCA_007124075.1 Roseimaritima sp. | reverse complement strand
TTGCTGCCAAGCATCATCCTGCAGCCGATGCAGGGCTAAGGTGGCGTAGTACCAGTAGTAATAGTTGGGTTTTGCGTCACCCGGCATTTCTTGTAACAAATACGATTCGGCTTCTGCAATCTCACGGACCGGGACAACCTGCCCCGTAAGCAGTCGTGCCGCTAACGCCTCGGCGGTCATCGTGCGAGAGGGAGCTTGGCCGGGTCGGTAGGAAGCCAGCCCACCGACACGCCCGGCACGCACCGAACTAAGGAAACGATTGGCTAGCGGGATACTGTGCGACCCGATGTCCATTTGGGCCCGCTGGGCGGCATCTAGGACAAGCACCTGCCAACCCAGTTGACTGGTATCCCCGGGTTCGCCGCGTTGATACCGCCAGCCACCGGTGGTGGGATGTTGCAAACGCTGCGTGTAAGCGACCGCCGCTCGTGCAGCGGCCATCGCTTGCGGGTCCTGCGTAATCGCGGCGGTTTCACACAGTGCCAGTGCCGCCATCCCGTGGCAGTAAGTCTGTTCGTAACGCGTCGCCGGACCAGCCAGCGAACCGTCGGGGGCTTGGTTGCGAATCAGGTAGCTCAGGCCCGCATGCACATTGGCGGCATGCGGCCCTTGGCGATGCGTGCTGCCGTTGCCCAGCATCGACAGGATGGCCAGGCCCGTGATTCCCGTCTGACAACGGGTTCCAGCCCCCGGCCTTGATTCACCCAGCGGCATCCGTTCCTGCCCCGCCCCACTGGCAACGGGATCCCACGATCCGTCGGGCCGCTGGTAGGTCGCCAGCCAGCGAAGCGCGGCTTGGACAGCGGCTTCGGTCGTTTCGTCGCCACCATATTGTCGCAGCGCAAGCTGTTTGGCGTCTCCAAAGCGGTTGGCGTACTTACTCTTGCTTTGCTCGCCACCAACGACCGTCGCCGGGGCCGCTCGATCAACGCTTGCAGGGCGGAAAATCGATGCCGACACCGCAACGTCGGCTGCGCTGGCTGCCGACGGAACCGCCGCAGGCTGGTCAGCGACGACCACCTTTGCGGTGGTCAAATCGGGAATCTGCAGGTCACTTAGCAATTCTTCCAACGACGAATCGGGGGGGAGCGAAGTGGTGGTTGCAGGTGGATCCGCAAGCCTCGCAATTTCTTGGTTCAGTGGCGCCACCGGTCCGGGGCTGGAGGTCGGTTTCGATGCGATTGCGGTCGGCACCGTAAACGGCTTCGGCACCGGCAACGGCACCACTGTCAACGCTTCGCCTTCGTCGCTGCTCTCCGCCAACGGTTCGTCGGAAAAGTGTGACAATGAAATTTCAGTCGCTGGCGCGGCGGCTCTGCCCGCTTGGGAACCCCGATCCTGACCGGGAAAAGTGATCTTGGGCATGCACCACAGCAGCGCCGCGTGCAGGCCAACGGACAGCAGCACACAAACGGCTGCCGCCCGTGGTCGCCGCTTGCGATCCCGTCGCAACAAGACAACCGTCGCAGCGAGCAACAGCAGTGCGAGAACCGCGATGGGCCAGACGATCCGAGGATCATTCCACATTGCTTGTTCCAGCCATTTTGAATTGATCCGGGGAGACAGGTGATTCAACGGAATCAAAGCAAGTTTGCTTTTCCAGAAACCGTTCCAAAATACGCATTCGCGTCTGAATTGAAATCGGCAGTTTCGCTTACCACGTTTGCCTTAAAATCCG
The DNA here is from genome assembly GCA_007124075.1 of Roseimaritima sp. Taxonomy (GTDB): domain Bacteria; phylum Planctomycetota; class Planctomycetia; order Pirellulales; family Pirellulaceae; genus Roseimaritima. The sequence continues at coordinate 9,547 of SLFV01000204.1, read as the reverse complement.
CTTGGCTGTACCGCGATGCCCAAGTTTTCCACGCCGCTGCTGCGACACACATGCAACACCTCGGTAAACTTGCTCAATGATTCTTTACCGTCGGCTCGCACGGTAACCCGCAAGGCGGGATACGACGTATGAGCAGCGGTCAATTCGGCCCTCAGTTGAGTCATCGAAACCCCACGACCATCCAAGCTCAGGCTGCCATCACTGGCAAGTTCCACGATCCGCGAATCCGGACCGCGTGCTATCGGTCGCGCCTGCCCCGCCCCGGGAACGGTGACCTGGATTCGGCTTTCGGATTCAGAAAATTTTGCCCCCACCATGAAAAAAATCACCAACAAAAAAACGACATCAATCATTGGGGTCAGATTGATGGTAGCTTCCTCGGAGACACGGTGACGCATTGAATCAGTCCATTGTTAAAAATGCGAGCCACGGCGATTGCACGCGATGATCAAGCCGCTCGGCGAGTTTTTCTGGATCGCGACCCCCCGGTTTCCAGACCCTCTGCACTGATTGAATCGATCACACGCTGGCATAACGTATCGATTTCGCCCAAGTAGCGTTCCGCCTTGCTGCCAAAGTAGATGTATGCCAAATAGGCGGGGATCGCGACCGACAGGCCCGCAGCGGTGGTGACCAATGCGACACTAATGCCTGACGCCAACAGTTCGGGACGCCCCAACGATTCAGTTGCCGCCATGGTGTCAAAGGCTTCAATCATCCCCAGCACCGTCCCCAGCAATCCCAACAACGGAGCCACATTGCTGATCGCATGAAAGACCCGCAGGTAACGTCGCAATCCATCGGTGACTCGGTCCCCCGCATCCATCACCGCCTGTTCGATCTCGATCATCGGACGTCCCCAGCGTTTGACCGCCGCCTGGAACACCTCCGCAACAGGGCAAGAAAATTCCTCGCAAATCTGGGTCGCTTCCTCAAAGCTTAACTGACCATCATCGACGGACTCCGTGAACCGGCGAACGAAGGGACGCGGGATCACACGCCCGCGTCGCAACGCCACCAACCGCTCCAACGACAGCGCAAAGACCACCAGCGAACAAAACGCCAGCGGGACCATCAACGGCCCCCCCTTGGCCAGACGTACGATAAACTCCGGCAGGCTGGCAGGCAGATTGTCTGCGGAATTATTGCCCCCATTCACATCGTCGCTGCTAGCATCGGCGGGCAGTGCGGCGGCAGGAATCATCGGGGCTGGCTGGAGCCCCCCTCCGAAGTTATTTTCCCCAATGCCAGCCTGAGGAGGAAACTGGGCTGCTGCGTGTCCCGCGAGCAGGAGCGTGCCGATGACCGTCGCCACCAGGGCCTGGAACAGTGGATTGAGCTGTGTCAACATTTGGATTCACTTCACCTTCGCAGCGACTCGTCCTGCATGGCCGCCAAACGCTGCCTTGCCGCCGCCGCATGTTCACTATCGGCAAACCGTTGCAATAACCCGCTGTAGCATATTGCGGCGTCACGGTGCCGCCCCAATTTTTCAAAAGCCTTGCCAGCTTGCACCAACGCGGCAGAGGTCCAGACCCCGGGGGTTGGTTCCAACGATTCAACCAACCGGTACGCCGACACCGCTTCGTCATATTTTTGCTGCATTAGGTAGGTTTCACCGATCAACCATTGGGCACGACACCGTAACGACCTGTCGGCTCGATCCATGCGGACCAAGCGTTCCAGCATCTGGCGTGCTTCTTCCAGACGAGCACGACGAATCGCCAGTTCGGCTTGCAGCATTTCAACCAACGCCCCACCTTGGTCATGTTGATCCGCACGTTCACGGGCCGCCACCACACGTTGCTCCGCTACCCCCAGTTCGTCCAGCGCGACAGCCAATTCGGCCGCACGGAGCAAGGTGGAAAAATCATCGGCACCCGCCGACACGGCTGCTTCGAACCAACGTTTCGCAGCGCCAGTCCGCCGCGTTTGCAACAACGCCTCGGCCAAAAAACGCTTGCTATCAACCGATAAAATCTCCATCGCCTGCTCCGCATCCCACTGCGAAGCAGCCAATGCGAGCATCGACCAGTGCCCCGACTGGGCGGCCCACAGGCAAACGGCTTCACAGCACGCCGCCCATACCGCTAGCGGCGGCCGGGATTCGTCGTGGCTCTCGGAGGCGTGTTCCCGATCGGACTGGGCACGAGCAAACGGACCGGACGAAAGGAAGTACACTGCCAGACGTTCGCTTGCGGCGTCATACCCTCGCTCTGACAACCCCTGCAAGCTGTCTTGAACAATCGTCGCAGCCGCGGGATGAATGGCTGTCATTTGCAACATCCGCCGCCAAAGCGATTCGTCTTGATCTGCAGCGGCGTCGCTGAACCCAGCAACCATCAACGCGACCGGGAGCAAATCCTTCGATTCGTTCCAGTCGGCAATCAGACGGTGACGGAAGTTCGCTAGTTGAGGCGTATCGTCCTTGGCAAACGACGAAACCAATTCCGCAGTCGCCGCGATTGCAGCTTGCTCTGTCGCTTCGGTGGGGTTTTCCCGGTGCTGCTGAACAACTTTTCGCAGCGCCGCGCCCGCAAGGTCGTGCTCACCCGCCTGTTTCCAACAGGCAGCTTCCGCCCGCAAAACGCGGAGCAGATCCTTATCCTCCGGGTACCGTTGGCTAAACTCGCCCAGCAACTGGGCCGCAGCTCGTGGATCGCTAGCCCCCGACGCTGCCGCCCACGCAATCCCCAACTCCGCCGTTCGAAGCTCCGCGTCGTCACGCGAGTTTTTGCGCAGCAAACGGTATGCGAGATCGGCAAGCTTCGGCTGATTCTGTGACAACGCCTTTCCCGCCAATCGTTTCGCCAGCTCCGTTACTGCGGGCTGTGACTGGTCCGGCATCCGCTCCAGCCGCTGCCAAGCGAGCCGGAGGTCATCGCCAGCAATCGCGGACAACACCTCAATGCGTTGCCGGTGAAAGCGGTGGGATGCAGACAGCGCCACATCATCTAGATCACCCAGCAACGTTTCCGCCTGCTGGGGTTGTTCGCAACGAACCGCTAATTCCGCCGCGATCAGCAGCAGCGGGCTGCGATCGCTGGTGGCCGGGTATAGGTCTAGCGCCAATCGGTATTGGCCCAGCGCGTCGTTGAATCGCAGCATTCGGGTCAAGGCTTTCGCATTGGCGATCGTTGCGGACAGCAAAAGCTGTTGCTCTGCGGTCGTCAACGATTCGCCCCGCGGCAGTGAATCGACAATGCCTTGTAGTTTTTGCTGCGCCGCCTCTCCCTGACCCTCCTGCAACTCTTGTAACGCGGTTTGCAATCGGGCCGCAAGCTGTTCCAACGAAGTTTCCTGCGCAGCAGCGACCGGGACGATGAATATCGAACAACAAAAAAAGATCGTTAGGGTTTGCAAACCACCGCGCATCCAGGCAACCTGAGAATGGATTTCGACCACCGCGGTCATAGCATTCGTGACAAGCTGACGCAACATCCAGATGCGGAAAAGCAGCATACTGGGTCATCAGAACTGATATTTCAGGGTAGATTTTGGAAACAAGTTGCCCAGGCTCTCCAAACCGATGATCAACCATGCTGTACGTCATTATCCTCCTGCTAGCTTTTATTCTTCTCTTTGTGATGGAAGTCATGATTCCTAGCGGAGGGGTCTTGGGGCTGTTGGCGGGTGCCGCTTTGGTGGCAGCGGTGACGATTGGTTTTTTGCAAAGCATGACGATGGGGATCGTGACGCTGGCGATTGGCCTGACCTTGCTCCCCGTGATGATTTTCATCCTTATCCAAGTCTGGCCACGGACACCGATCGGCAAACGCGTTTTGGGGGAGTCGATGGTGGAACAACGCAGACAGCTTAACGAGGAGTACCTGGGTCAGGTGGGCGTAGCGGTCACCGATCTGTTGCCCAATGGGATCGTACGGATTGGCGGCAAGAAGCTGGATGCGGTCAGCAGTGGCCTGGCGATTGACAGAGGCCAACCGATCGTCGTTGACAGCGTGGTGGGCGGAAAAATTCACGTTACCAAAACCGATCGCCAGCCAGCGGCAGCGGCAAAACCGGCTGAATCGCAAGCAATTGACTTGGAAACCCCAGTGGAATCGCTGGGGATTGAAGATTTTGACGAACCGTTGCGCTAAGCACGCGTTCGCTATCCCGCGAGTGCGGCGATGGTTTTTAAAATTTCGGGCACATCAAACGGTTTGCGAACCACCTGACGAATTCCAGCCTGCAATGCCTCGTCGGTCAATTCATCGGCAGCGTAAGCGGTGATCAGCAATCCAGCCATCCCGGGACGCAGTTGGCAAATCTTGCGATACAGCGTCAGCCCATCCATGCCGGGCATCCGAAAATCCAGCAAAGCGACATCAAAGCCGCGCTGTTGCACCAACGCCATCGCCTGCGGGCCATCGCCTGCCGTACACGCATCATACCCCAAGTCCACCAGGATATCGGCGACGTTGCTGCGGATGTCCTTATCGTCATCGACGATTAGAATAGAAACGTCAAAGGTATTGGATTCGGAACGGCTCATTTCGATCGTCACGGATAGAATTCCTACTGCGGTGGTCAGACACACCAAGCCGTGGAAAACAGGTTCGCTAGTAAATATAAAAACAGGCAGTAACCTCAGGATCCATTATACCAATAAAACGTCATGGCTAAACGTTTTCATTCTCGGTCGCATCGACATAGACCCCGCACACCCTCCGCGTCGGTGGGTTTTGCTGCGAACCAGGGGTCAGCCGGCGAACGCGCCACGGTCGTCAAACCAATCCTGCCGCTTGCTTGGTATGGCTGCTGTGCTGCGCTGATCGCGTTTCAGCCGGTTGCAACGGATGACCTCTGGTGGCAGCTCAGTCGCGGCCGCGAGCTTCTAAAAGGGAATTGGCATCCCAGCCGGATGCTGCTGGTGGACGAAACATTGGCCGACGCTGACTGGCTGGGAGGCGTTCCGATCCTGGCAACTTTCCATTTGCTGGGTCTGGCGGGGCTGGCCACCGTGCGACCGCTGGTCGTCGCAGCATTGGCTTGGTTCAGTTGGCGGATGATCTTGGGCAGGCACTGGTGGCGAGCCGTTACGGCGGGCTTGGTTTTGATTTGTGCCTCGCCAGCCCTGGAACCATCGGCACTTGGGCTGGACTTTGGCTTTTTCCTGCTGCTTGGCTGGGGGGCGCATTCGCACCGCCCCAATCGCTGGCAGCGACGGTTGATTTGCCCCATCATTTTGTTGCTGTGGGCCAATTTTGCTCCGCGCGTTGTGCTGGGTTTGCTGTCACTTGCGGCCTGGAACTTGGCTCGGCGGCAACCGCAGCGCACTCCAGCAATCACAATCGGCTGGGGCCTGCTGTTAGCGGTTGCTGCCAGTTCGCTAACTCCGCGTGGCTGGTGGACACTTGCGGATTCGCTGCGGATCACCTTTCCGCTTGCCTTCCCGCAGGGTTGGTGGTTGAACGAAGGGCCATGGGCAAGCGGTATTACCGGTTTTCCACCCTGGCAGGCGTTGAGCTTCGTGGCGCTGACCTTGGCGATTCTGTTTCAGATTGCATGCCAGAAGATGCGGAACGCGGCAATCCCCATACTGGTGGGTGTACAGGTCGCCGCGTGGCACAACGTAGGCATGATGTCGCTGGCAGCGGTTCCGCTCCTGTTTCTGCTGGGCAGATCGTATGCAGTGTCTGGCGCGAACCAGCCAGGCGATGCGGCTGAGCAGGGTGAACCGGTGACGGGCCATGCTCGACATCTGACTCGGGAAAGCCACCTGCACGTGTTTGGTTTGGCCCTGCTGGTGGTTCTGTTCTTGATATCGCTGTTTGCTTTTGCCCGTCAGGGGTTGGGTTACGGATTGGTGGAAGCCCTTGATATTCGTTTTTTGGAGCGAACTTTGGCGGGAAAATCACTGGAGCAAACCGCGTGGGCTGACAGCGTTCGCACCGCTGGCATGTTGGCCTGGGACGGTCGCGGGCTGCAGGTGCATGACATCCCACACCGTGCCCTGCTAGGAGGACGACTGATGGATTATCACCTGTTACGCGATGATCTACGTCACGGCCGACGTGGTTACCATCAACGCAGCGATAATCGCCAGGGTGGTTGGTGGTTGCCGTTGCTGGGCCGTCAAACGGAGATGCTGCTGGTCGATACCAATGACACCGCATTGATCGCCGGATTACGACAAACCCTCTGGCGGCCGCTGGCGATCGACGGCCCGATCCTGGCGCTAGGGCGCGCTGGCTCCAGCGAGCTGAATGATTCGATTTTGTTAGCCATACGGTTCCAGGATTACGTCGAATTTGGGGATTGGCAGTACCGGCCGCCGCAATCTTCGGGCAGCGTCTTTGATCGCGACCGCTTTGGTTTGCGCCCCGAATGGGATGATACAAATCTAGCGATTCGGCAAGCCGAGTTGCTGCGGGCGATGGGATTGCCCCGAGCTGCACTTCGAGTGTTGCGACATTTGCAGCGTACCGGTCGCGAGCGGCAGGCGGATCTTCCGTCCAAACGCTGCCACGCGGATCTGTTTGATTGGGAGGTGCGAATGGCGGGCCAAGCCTCGGTTTTTCGCCGCGTAGTCAACCAGACGCTGGCAGGACGAACCGACCCGGCGGCAACGCCATCATTCCAGAAGGCTGCGACCGCGTATGCTCAGGGACAAGTCGCCGCAGCGTTAGAAACGCTGCAGCAGGATGGCGATCGTGCGCTGGAAACCCGTTACGCGGTCGCCTCGCTACGGCTGGAATTCGGCGGGTCCGAAGCCGCAATCATGGAGCTGACGCAATTGGCGGAGGAGGCCCCTGAACAACCGGTGGGACGTTTGGCAACGGAATTGATTGGCCGACTGGACATCCCCACAGTACACTAGTGCGGAATACTAGGTCAGGCGGCAGAGCAGATACTCTGGGGCCTGACGATACCGTGATCGTCTCAGTTGACCGGAGCGATGGAAAATCCGATCTTTCATTGGCGTTTATTCGCCGCCGCATTCCTGTGCTGCGGTCTAGCGGCTGGTATTGTGATCGGCTGGCAACACCGCACAGTTGACGCTCCCGTTCCCACGTTGGCTTCGGCGTCCAATCGATTGGATTCCCGATCGTGTGCGGAATGTCATGCAGACATCGTTGACCGGTTCCAGCGGGCACCCCATCGGCGGACGTTGCGACCAGCTACGGTTCCGGAGTTGCAGGCCTTGTTCGCCAATCGTGAACTGGACAGCGATTTGGGACGATTTCAATTTTTCAGCGATAATCAACAACTACGGTTGACCACGGAGCGGTTGCCGCAAGCGATTTCGGTCGATTGGATTTTTGGTTCTGGGCAGCATGCCTTGACCCCGGTCGCCGTTTGGAAAAACCTTGCGGGACAGATTGAATCCAGCCAGTTGCATGTCAGTTGGTACAAAGGCGATCGACTGGGGCTGACCCCTGGCAGCGAGGCCGCAGATCGCGATCCGGCTTCGTTAGGCATTGTTCATGACCCACATCAGACGGCTGACTGCTTTGGTTGTCATGCGACATATTTGCCCAGCGATGACGGCCGCATTGATCTGGGACAAATGGTAGCCGGGGTTTCCTGTGCGCGCTGCCATCCGGGAGCCAGCCAGCATGTTGCCTCCGCTGGTGAGACTGCCACGTTAACCGACTGGCCAGCACTCAGCCCGCTGGAATCGGTGCGGCGGTGCGGCGAGTGCCATCGGCGGGATGACCAGATGACCGCAGATGAAGTAACCGTGGAGGCGGCAGATCGCTTAGCCCGCTTTGCGTCGGTGGGTTTGGTGCAAAGCCGATGCTTCACTCAGCAATCCGTGCTTAGCCAGTCCGGTGCCCGGTTGGATTGTATCACCTGTCACGACCCGCATTCACCCGCCCGCACCGACCCGGCCTTTTACAACAAAACCTGTACGGCTTGCCACGATCCGTCACACCATCCGATTGCAGCCTGCAATGTCATGCCGAACGATTCCGACTGCATTTCGTGCCACATGCCCAAAGCCTCCACCGTGCAGCATTTATGGTTCACCGATCATTGGATCCGCCGACCCAAGGCGAACCGCAGCGACCACTCCACCTCGCCGGGACCTGCGCAGCCGCAGTAACCGCGTGCAGACCGTTGGCAGCTTGCGAGCGGGCTGGCCCGGGGAACGGCACAGAAACCACTAACCGGAAGGGGGTTTCGGAAGTTTGGGCAATTTGCGTCCCAGATAACACGTCGATCCATTGGAACGCAGAAATCGATCGCAAGTGCCGAAGTTATCTTGCAGGTGAATCCGTGACGATATCTTTTGGGGTAGGACGCTCAATGACCAATTCGCAACGGTTGCAAGCCGTTCGAGAACTCCTGCGGTCTTGGCTGAGGCAGCATGTTCCTGACTTTAGCGACGCATCCCAGGCTGCGGAGTCCATTCTGATTCGGAAGGGCTTTTACTGCGGCCAGGTTTTTCAGCTTCCGGGCTACCGCGCGGTTTGGTTTATCGAGGAGGAAGAACTGAAGATCTCAACAACGGACGGGCAACCGCTGGCTAAGCTCTCCACGGGGCACCCTTCCCTGTCGGATTCGATCTTCCAGTTTCCAATTTCAGACGCGGAACAACCAAGCGAACCGCAGCGGCGGGCAGCCTAAGCGTTAGCGTCGGCTGCAAATCAACGCCCACGTATCGATTTCCAGCTTGGAAAAAACCGATTCGTGCCGGTGGCGTAGGCACGATATTCATCGCCAAACCGTTGGATCAGCATTGCTTCTTCGTGTGGTGTGCGAGAAAACAGCAGGGCCAACACTAGCAGACTGGTCAAGCCAACCAGGCCATTGGCGGTCAGGACCGTGGCCGATGTCATGAGCAACAGCGTCGTCACGTAGTAAGGATGCCGGATCCAACGATAAGGCCCGGTCGTCACCAATTGGGCTTGGCTGCGTATTGCTGCAGCGTCCGCCAGATTGCGTCCCAAACTGGACAGTGTCCAAGACATCAGCCCCACACAGCCTGTGGCGGAAACGAATCCCGCCCAGCGCAGGCTTCGGGGCAACGGGAGCGAAGCCCAAGCGACCGCAGGCGGGTACAGCAGGTAAACCAGAACGCTGCACCAATTCGCGATCGCACTGACTCGCAAGCAGCCCAAAAATCGGCGACTTTCAGGTGACCTGAGCAAGCTACCTCCCGTCCGGTCAGCGTTGCGACGATGGTGGACGGAGGTGATCGTTGCGATAACAATTACCGCGACAAACGCCAAACGCAAGAGCAAGTCATCTCCCAAAATCGATATCCCCTTAGGCAATCGGTGGCCTGTTGGTCAAATGGCCAGCGTACGTGACGGCGGACGCCACTTACCCGCAAAGCTTACACCAAGAGGCAACTGCCAACGATGCCATGACGAAGAACCACAATCGGTCACACCGATCAGGGTCCTGGTTGCCGTTTGCAGCGTTGAACCTTCGCCGCAACCCGTTTGGTGAATTGACCACAAAAGACCGCATCATGTTGACTGTGGCGGATATCCGACCGTGGCTACCGATGGTCCAGCAACCGTTGCAAGCACTGCAGTTTATCGGCCGCAGTGGCAGCGGGAAGAGTTCGCACCTGTTGGCGATATACGCG
>SLFV01000298.1 GCA_007124075.1 Roseimaritima sp. | reverse complement strand
GGAACGGTCTGCCACAACGGCACTTCCTCTGGGGCGGTTTTGTCTGCCATTTAAATGATTCCGGGTGCCTTCACATCGATGCCTTTCAAAGCCATTTTCAACGAATCCTTGTTAGGTGCCACAGCGAACGCGGTCGGACGGTCAATCAGTTCGTCATCAATCAATTGTTTTAGACTCATGGTAAAGTCCTGCATTCCATCCTCCGCCCCAATTCGGATGGCGTCCGGCAGTTTGTTGTCGTGACCTTCCAAAACTAGTTTTCTGATCATCGGCGAAAACGTCATGATTTCGCACGTTGGTACCCGAGCCACGCCCGGTTTGATGCTTTTCAGCAGTTTCTGGGCGATAATGCCTTTCATATTGAAAGCGATTGCGGAGCGGATCGCGCCGTGCATCTCTTCGGGGAACAGGTCCAGAATACGGCCAATCGTCGTTGAGGCACTGGCCGCATGAATGGTGCCGAACACCAAGTGCCCCGTTTCAGCGGCGTGGATGGCAGTCATGAACGTTTCCTCGTCTCGCAACTCGCCCACCAAGATGATATCCGGGTCCTCCCGCACCGCGTGCTTCATCCCCACGCCAAAGTCGACCACGTCTTGCCCAATCTCGCGTTGATTGATCAAGCACTTGTCCTCGGTGAAAACAAATTCGATCGGATCTTCCAGGGTTAGGATGTGTTTGCGATAGATGGAGTTGATGTAATTCAGCATCGATCCAATCGTGGTGCTCTTTCCCGACCCGGTGACCCCAGCCAAGAGGATCATCCCTTGTTCAAAATGGCAAAGGTTTTCCACACTTTGCGGCAGGAACAATCCACGAAAGTCGGGAATAAAATTGTTAATACGGCGGGCGACCATACCGATCTTTCCCAACTGTTTCAGGAGGTTGATGCGGAACCGCCACGAGACACCGTCAACATCGCAAACATATGCAAAGTCAGCCCCCCCTTCTTCTTCGAAAATCCGCAGGTTGCGTTCGTCCATCATCGGGATCAGCAGACTGATCATCTCCTCGTTATCGATCGGCCCGCGGTTCAGCGGTTTCAGCTCACCGCGCACTCGCACCATTGGCGGACGCCCAACTTTCAAATGAAGGTCGGACCCCTCCAGCTTCACCAACGCACGGAAGATCTTGTCGACCTCCAGCGGTTCGCGTTTTTGCATCAAGCTTTCGCGTAAGCGTCGGATGATGGCATCGGGCCCGCCCTCGGAGGGCATGACGCGTGGTGATCCGTTGGCTTTTGCCGCATGAGCCATAAGAACTGTCCTCTTCAGAAAAGATTACGGAAAACGTCGCTTGGTCGTGTCCACCGTGCCTGCGAGCTGTTCCACCGATCCTAAGCGAACCGGAATACCAGCAGCCTGCATGATTTGTTTTGTCTCTTGTATTGTAAACTGGCCGAAGTGGAAGATGCTTGCCGCCAGCGCCGCATCGGCCTTGCCCCGCAGGATTGCATCCGCCAAATGCTCAGGCTTTCCCGCTCCTCCGCTGGCGACAACAGGAATGGAAACGGCTTGGCTGACCGCAGCGGTGATTTCTAGATCGTATCCATCGCAGGTCCCATCAGCATCCATACTAGTCAAAACAATTTCCCCCGCACCCAATTGCTCCACCTCTTTCGCCCAGGCAACGGCCTCCAAGCCGGTCGGTTTGCGGCCACCGTTGATATGGACCTCCCAAACCTCACGACCATCCCTCCAAATCCGCTTGGGGTCGATGTTGACCACAATACACTGGCTGCCGAACCGATCTGCCGCCCGCCGCACAAATTCGGGGTCACGACACGCGGCGGAGTTGATCGAGACTTTGTCGCTGCCGGCGGCCAATAAGCCACGCACATCGTCAATGCTACGAATCCCGCCGCCAACTGTCAGGGGCATAAAGATTTGCTCGGCGGTGCGGCGGACCACGTCGATCATAATCTCCCGCTCCTCGTGGCTTGCGGTGATGTCCAGAAAAACCAATTCATCGGCACCCTCCTGTTCATACCTTCTGGCCACTTCCACAGGGTCTCCCGCATCACGCAGATTGACAAAATGGGTTCCCTTGACGACGCGTCCTTGAGCGACGTCCAGGCAGGGAATAACTCGTTTGGCTAGCATGAATTCTTGCTCTGGCTGGTCTGTGCGTTGAAAGAAAATAGCGAAATGAAGTGGTTCTCAAGTGCCCCACGATGGTAACGACGAAGAGGCGTACCGCAAAGAACTTCGAAACCGTTCCGGCATAACTTCGGCAATTTCCCGTCATCTTCATGGCGAAAGGATTGGGGGCTGGGGCGTGCCAAATGCGCGATGGTTTCGGGCTGCAAAGATGCTACGCTGTGGTGTACTACAACGTTTCTCCTGGTTATCAATCCGACATGAACAAAAAATAGGTGCGAGCCGATGTGGCAGGCTGAGGCCCTAAGCCTTGCGGGACGACGCGACCGACGGGTTGCCAGCCAGAGAGCCGTTTCGGGTGGCTGTGTTTCGGATACTTCGGTCTGGACCTTGGATAATGGTGAACGAATATTTGCCAAGGTCGAGTCAATTCAGCGGTTTGCGATGTTGGCGGCCGAAGCCGATGGTCTGCGCGCTATTGCGGCCACGGGTACCATCAAGGTCCCCGAAGTCCTGGCTGCGGGGACCGACGCAGCGACCGGGCGTGCGTTTCTATTGACGCAGTTTATCGAAACGGAGCGGCCCTCTGCAGGTTTTCAGCAGCGTTTCGGTCAGCAACTTGCGAGGTTACACTCCTGCAATGTGCCACGGCCTGAATTCGGATGGCCCGACGACAATTTCATCGGCTCGACGCCACAGCCGAACGGGTGGTGTCAATCTTGGGTCGGTTTTTTCAGCCAACAACGCCTGCGATATCAATGGGAACTGCTGGAAAAACAAGGGCTGCGGACATCCAGTTTGCGAAAGTTGGTGCCCAAGATCATCCAGCAACTTCCGGAATTGCTGTCAAAAACCGACCCGCAACCCGCGTTGATTCACGGCGATTTATGGAGCGGAAACTACCTTTGTGACACGCTGGGCCAGCCCGTATTGATCGATCCCGCGTGTTACCAAGCCGATCGAGAGGCAGAATTTGGCATGCTGCTGTTCTTGGGGGGGTGCGGTGCGGAGTTCTTCACCGCTTACCACCAGGCCTATCCGCTTCAGCCACAATGGCAACAACGAGCAAGCGTGTACCAACTGTACCACCTACTGAACCACGCCAATCTGTTCGGGGCCGGTTATTTGGACCAGTGCGAGCAAATGGCGAAGTGCGTCCTCGTTGGTCGGTAACCAGTCATTGCAAACGGTGGCGGGCTCGTTGCTTGTCGTTTTTTTGCACCCCAGGCCCCGGACATTTCTCAGGTCTGGGAGCGCAGGCTGGCTTTTCCTGTCAAGCCGACCTTGCTACAATCACACCAGTAATCGTCGCGAGGGGAATGACCTCCGTAGTCGCCGTGGCAATTTTATTTGGCGGCACACAGCAAAGGAACCTTTGGTATTTATTATGGCTAAACCACATCATAAGCTAAAAAAAGCGAATCATGGTCGTCGACCTGCGAACGCCAAGGCACGCAAGGCGAAGCGGAAGAAAATTAAGACCTAAGGTCTTCGGTCAAATGTCGATCCTGGTCACGACTATCTGCTAAGTAGCATGCCCGACGCTGCTGCACCGTCAACTCTGTTCTCCAAAGCCGGAACTCGCCGTGAGCACGACCGACTTTATCATCGACCCGACTTTGCTGGATTTCGAGGCTCCCATCGCGACGATTGAAGAGATCCGTCGTTATAATCCGCAAAGGTTCGAGATGGAGCAATTGACGGCGATCCTGCATGAAACGAAGGCGGGGCACGCCTGCGCCGCGTACAAGCAATTGACCGAAGAGGAATTTTGGGTTCGCGGTCACATGCCCGGGATGCCGTTGATGCCGGGAGTGATGATCTTGGAGGCGGCTGCACAACTGGCCAGCTACTACACCCAAAAGCACGATTTGCTGGGGGCTGCGATGGTCGGTTTTGGGGGATTGGATAACGTCAGGTTTCGTGGCGTCGTCACCCCAGGCAGTCGATTGGTTGTTATGGTCCGCTTAGAACGGGTGCGTCGCAATCGTATGATCGTCGCTCCGTTCCAAGGGGTGGTTGACAATCAATTGGTTGCCGAAGGAGTACTGCGTGGGATTCCGATTCCAGTGGAAGTCGTCAATGAGCAGATGAGCAAATCCTCATAGACTAGATCTTCGAAGATTTTTGATCGTATCGTTTTCCCACATGGTCCCCCATCTTTCACTTGCTCTTGCCAGCATATCGATCGGATTGGCGGGCAGTTTTTTTGTTGGCTACCGATGACATCTGTAACCGTTGCTCAGCGTCTGTTCCGTTCGGATGACCCCAAATTGCGTTTTTTGCCGGAGGGTCCGTACCCGTTGGCCACAAGCCAATTCAGTTGGGTCGCGATCCAGCACGGAGCGGATGCCCAGCAGGGTTCGCTGAACGTGTTTGACTGGGCCACGTTAGAAAATCGCAATTTTTTGTTGCCCGGCCGTCCGGGATTCGCGTTTCCGTGCCAGGACCCCGACCAGTTTGTTGTCGGATGTGAACGTCAATTGGGTCTGTTTCGGATCAGTGACTCCGCATGGCAACCCTGGGGGTTTACGATTGAAGAGTCGGTTGAAAATACAATCATCAATGACGCGGTGGTCTTTGGCGATAACCTAATTTTTGGCTGTAAAGACTTGCAGTTTCAGACCTCGAAAGCTGGGCTGTATCTGCTGCGCGGTTCGGATTGCAGCTTGTTGCGGCTGCGTGACGACCAAGTATGTAGCAACGGCAAAGCGGTGGTTGCGGAATCTCCGTCCGAGGTGATTTTGTACGATATCGATTCGCCGACTCGGCAAATTGTCCGCTATCGTTTGAATTTAATCGAAGGCAGCTTGTCGGCAGCCGAAGTCGTCTTGGACCTGCGGGACGACCCTGCGGTTCCGGACGGGATGATCCTGACCCCCGATGGTAGTGGCGTGATCGTATCGATGTTTAATCCCAACCCGGCACCCCACGGAGAGACCAGACTGTACGATCTGGCCTCGGGAGGCTGTCTGCAGGTTTGGCAAACGCCAGGATCGCCGCAAAACACCTGTCCTCAATTGGTAGCGCATCAAGGCAAGGTTTGGCTGGTGATCACAACCGCGGCCGAGAACATGAACGACCAACAGCGTCACTTGGCCCCAGAAGCTGGCAGCCTGTTTTTTGCACCCACCGATTTTGAATCAACCGGCTCGCCCCCTCGCTACACGATTCCCGACGATTCCGAGAATCGATTATGCGATCCCTCATCCGTTCCCCAATAAACGTTATGAATGCTGTGAACTCGGTTGGCTTTGGAAACGTTTCGACTGGTATCGAGTTCCGACAGCAAACCCTGCCCAATGGGTTACAAATCGTGGCCGAATTGATGCCGGGAGCCTACACGGCCGCATTCGGGTACTTCGTGCGTTCGGGCGCTCGCGACGAAACTGATGCCCAAGCAGGACTAAGTCACTTTTTGGAGCACATGGTTTTCAAGGGAACCAGCCAGCGTTCCGCCGCTCAGGTCAATCGCGAACTGGACGAATTGGGAGGTCAGTCCAATGCTTACACCAGCGAGGAGCAAACCGTCTATTACGCAACGGTGTTACCCAAATATCAGCGCCGTATTGTCGATTTACTGTCCGATTTAATGCAACCGACATTGGCACCGCAGGATTTCGAAACAGAACGACTTGTGATTCTGGAAGAGATCGCGAAGTACGAAGATCAGCCACCGTTTGGAGCCTTTGAACGCTCCATGGAAATGCGATTTGGTCATCAAGGTTTGGGGCGACGGATTCTGGGCACAACGCAGTCGATCAAGACGATGACGGCCGCAGCGATGCGGTCCTATTTTCAGCAGCGTTACCTGCCATCGAATATGGTTTTGGCGGCTGCGGGAAACGTGGACTTTGAAGCTTTGGTGCAGCAGGCCGGCAGTCTAACCGCCTACTGGCCAACCGCATCGGCTAGCGACTCCCTGCGATTTCCGGCTTGCGATCAGCCCCCAGCGGATGTCCAATCGCCTCCACTTCAGCGCGGCGATACATCGATGGCGTACGTCATCCGCCTGGCCGATGCCCCCAGTTCCACCGACCCCGATCATATCGCGATGCGACTCTTGGCCACAATCATCGGTGACGATTCGGGGAGCCGTTTTTTCTGGGAATTGATTGATAGTGGCCGCGCGGACGCCGCAGCCACCTGGACACAGGAGTTTCTGGACTGCGGGTTGTTTATGCTGTATTTATCCTGCGACCGCAATCGTTTGGACGGCAACCTGAGGCTGATTGATCGGATTGTGTCTCAAGTCCGGCAGCAAGGTGTGACGAACGAGGAACTGGAGCAGGCGATCAACAAGACAACCTCCGGACTGGTGATGCATAGCGAACGCCCTGGCAATCGGCTGTTCTCCTTGGGAAGTCGCTGGCTGATGAAGCAGGAATACCTCAGCGTCGATCAAACGATTGCGAAATATAGGCAGGTCGACGTGGCCGCCGTCCAGCATGTCCTGGAACGGTTTGATTTGACGACGAAAATCGAAGTTCACGCAGACCGGTAGAGCCCAGAAGTACTGGAAATGAAAATGAAGGGGTTCCACTGCGCGCTTTGGTGCGATGGTTGTTCGATGCGGTTTCAAAGCGGGGGCATATGTGTTACCGTGGAAGGCAGGCGTGGAAATCCGTTTCCCTAATCATTTGCTTGTACCGGCACGACAGGAGTCCAGTTTTTGACCTGCGGGTGAAAAGCTTCCCTTGACTGGATGCGTTCTCCAAAAGTCATCGTAGCGATCAGCTTCCTATTGCAGGCATTGTCTGTTCTGGCTGTTTTGCCGCTTTTTTTGCACGGTCTCGTGACCGCTTCGGGGATGCCTGCTGACCCAGATCAAACGGTCGTGCCAGCCGCGGAGACCGCTTCGCAGGACGCGTTGGCATTCACGGAGGTGCAGTTCCCTCTCAGTCACGAGGGGCATTTGACGCTCTCCTGGAGCCCCTTGGTGCCGCTGGACCGCGATCCTGAATTGACCTACATGGTGGTCGACGACGATGGCCAGCGATATTACCAGGGCGTCTTCCCGACCGCGTTCATTTCCGGATTGGCCAATGGTGACTATCGCTTTCATCTGCACGCAGTCGACGCGGATGGTGTTCGGATTGCAACCTCGCTGCAGCCCGCTGAAATCCAGATTCGACACTGGCCGGGCAGCTACGCGTGGGCTTTGATGGCCATCGGTTTTACGATTGTCGGCGTGATGGTTGTTGTGATTGTTTTGGGCGACCGTCAGACCGGCGACACGGGCAACCGTCAGAAGCGGAACCCCGCGTCTGAAACCGCACCCAGCCAGGGAGGTGCGATTTGATATTTTTGGCTGCAGCACCGGTGCTGGCGGCGCACTGGGGCTATCTGCTGTTATTGGTCCTTGGCGTCCTGTGGGTCGGTCTGGGAATTTGGTGGGGTCGGCGTGCCCAGACTTACGACGGATTCGCGGTTGCCGGACGCAATGTCGGTTTGGCCTTAGGCACCGCCACTGCGGTGGCCACATGGATCACTTCCAACACGACGATGGTGGCTCCCCAATTGGCTTTGCAGTGGGGTCTGTGGGGCGCGATTGGTTACGCCACCGCCAGTTTTGGCCTGTTTGCTTTCGCACCGATTAGTGGCCGCATTCGTCGCTTGATGCCCAACGGTTACACGGCCGTGGAGTTTATTCGCAGGCGCTATGGGTTGGTGGGCGAGATTCCGTTCTTGCTGATTTCCTTACTGTATGCCGTGATCTGGCTAATCACGATGGCTATGGCAGGTGGTAAACTGCTGCTGGTGCTCTCGGGCATTCCCTACGAAGTCGGCTTGACGGTGGTGGTCACCGTGTGTGTCCTATACACCTTGTTTGGGGGCATGTACGCAGTGATCGGGACGGACTTCATCCAAAGCTTGATCATTCTGGTCGGTTTGGTGGTCGTAGCCGTGGCGGTCCTTTCCCACGTCTCGGTGGATCAAGTTCATCAGGAATTGGCGGTCAAGCGTCCGATGTTGTTAGCGGTCTTTTTCCCGGCGGCATTGATGGCGTTGTTCAATAACATGCTGTTCGGTTTTGGCGAAATCTTTCACAGCAACGTGTGGTGGAGTCGTGCATTTGCAATGCGTGAAGGGGTGGGGCCGAAGGCGTACGCATTGGGTGGCTGCTTATGGTTGCCGGTGCCGATCGTTGCTGGTTTTCTTGGCTTGGCCGCACCAGCGTTGGGAATCGGGGTCAGTCAACCCGATACGGTAGGTCCCTTAGTGGCGGCCACTCTGTTGGGTTCCGCCGGTGGTGTTTTGGTTTTCATTGTAGTTTTTTGTTCACTCGCTTCCAGTATTGACAGCCTGTTGGCGGCAACTTCGGACCTGTTGGTAAACGATATTCTGGCCCCCGCAGCCGGGTCTGTGACGGGATCGTTGGATAAACGCTTGCTGTCCAGCATCAGCATTGTTGCTTTGGGAGTGGTCGCGTGGTTGTCGGCCTTATTTAACAGCGGAACCTTAGCCGAAGTCCTCTTCCTGGCCGGTCCTTTAGTCGCCAGTTGTATTTGGCCGATCGTTGGTGGTTTGTATTTTGAACGTCCTGGAGCATGGTCAGCGGCGCTGGCGATGATTTCCGGCAGCGCGGCTGGACTGGGGGCCTACTTTGCAATCGATTGGTACGTCGCGTCGTTAACAGGCGCAATCGTCTCTGCGATCGTGTTCGCCCTCGTGACTTGGTTTTTTCCGCAGCGGTTTGATTTTGCAATGCTGCGTGAATCGGTCACCGCATCGGATTCGTCCTGAGACTGGCCCGGACCGCCAGCGCTGGCCCATTTGAATCGTGTCTGTTTCGTGTTCTCAGAAAAGGAATAAGCTGACTAATGTTGTTTCCAGTTTGGTTTCTCAAGTGCCTCATCTTCGGCGCATTGCTGCTTTGCTCCGCTGGGTCGGTGATGCTGCTGGTATTTTGGGTGAAGGATTTGAAAGAAAAGAGAATTTGGTAACACGCATGAACAATTCACAGACACAAACCAGCCAATCGTTAACGCCGCATGCCAGTAATTCTTGTGGTTTGCGTGCCGCACCGGAGGCTTTGCTGGATTCGGAGCAGGGGCGAGTTGATCGGGCTCCCCTAGATGGCCTCGCGGGTAAATCGATCTTGAATCCGCGTCAGTTTGATCGTCGGACAATCGTGGCCCTGTCGCAACTGGCGGCTCGCTTGGAAACCCGAAACGTGGAAATGGACAAACCGCTTGATGGCAAGATTGCCATTACCGCTTTCTTCGAACCCAGCACGCGGACACGTTTGTCGTTTGAAAGTGCGGTTCAGCGTTTGGATGGTAAGGTTCTGTCGGTGCCCGATGGACAGGTAACGGGAATCGCCAAAGGGGAGTCGTTGGCCGACATTGGCGAAATGTTCAATACCTACGGCGATGTGGTAATCATGCGGCATCCGGTTACCGAAAGCATCGACGAAATTCGGCGGAACCTCCAGCGTCCGCTGATCAACGCGGGCAACGGATCCGGGCATCATCCCACGCAAGCACTGATCGATTGGTATGCGCTGCTGAAATGGCGTCCTGAGCTGAGGCTACCGAATTGTCCTGAAAGTGCACGAATTCATCTGGGAATCATCGGGACGCCAGGTTCGATGCGGGCGGTGAAAAGTTTTTTGCGACTGTCGTTGATGTTTCTGGGAGCCGTGAAGAAAATCACGTTGATCTCGGAATTGGCAGATCCGGTGGGCCTGGACCTGACCGAGCCGATTGAGCAATCGCCGATTCCGATTGACATCACCAATGATGCACAGGATGTCCTGCCGCATCTGGATGTGATTTATGTCAATTCGATTGCATTCCTAGGAGACAGTTATCGAAACCTGGACTCGCGTTACAAACTTGATGGAAGCAGTCAGTTGAAATCCGACGCGGTCATCATGCACCCCTTGGCACGTAACGAGGAGCTTTCAGTCGAATTGGACGATACACCGCACAATCTTTACTTTGCCCAAGCAGCGGGAGCCGTCTTTCTCCGGCAGGCATTGCTGGCAGCGGTCCTGGATCGGCTGAACCGCATTAGCGATATCTAAAGAAAACAAAGCTCCAAGTGATTTGGCTAATCCAAAGGTCGCGTGCAAAACGCCCAGCATCGAGGTTTTCGGAGGGAGGGTCGAATCAACCAACCCCGCACACTGCGGCCGGACCAGCCAGTGTTTTTTTACCGGTACCAACCTTTCGTCTTCTTCGCTTTTACTGAAACTACAACCGAGCAATAAACATGTGTGGAATCGCTGGATTTTGGAATCCACAACAAACCAACGAACGTCATCTGCGTTTCGCCCTGGATGGGATGCTGGACGTGTTGGACCATCGTGGTCCTGACGACCGCGGCAGTCGGCTGTTTGTCGAACAAGGCTTGGCCTTGGGGCATACCAGGCTATCGATTGTCGGGCTTGATCACGGGCATCAACCCATTGTTTCGCCAACAGGGGATTTCGCGCTAACTGTCAATGGCGAACTGTATGATTACAAACGGTTGCGTACCCACCTGGCCTGCCAACAGTTTGCTTGTGACGGAAAGAGCGATAGCGCGATCGCGCTGCCTTTGTATCAGCGCGATGGTTTGGAGTTTGTCCATCAACTCCGAGGTGAATTTGCCCTGGTCCTTTATGATCACCAACGTCAGCGGTTGATCATGGTCCGCGACCGCTTTGGTATCAAACCGCTGTACTATGCGCTCAATGACAGTGGGATCATTTGGGGCAGCGAAGTCAAAGCGGTGTTGCAGCACCCAACCGTTCCGGCTCGACTTTGTCCGCGCGCGGCATTGCATCAACTGATGCAAGTGATGGTGCCGGGATCCACCGCGTTTGAGGGGGTGCAGGCATTGCTGCCAGGGCACATGGCGATCGTGAGCAACCAGCATGGTCGCTTGCGGGTCGAAACCAAGCAGTGGTGGGATTTCGAGTTTCCCGAGTCACATGAGACCAATCCCGATCCCGAGGTTTACATTCGCGGAGTCCAAGATCGCTTGATCGATGCGGTTGCAACCCGACTGGAAGCCGATGTGCCCGTGGGCTGCTACCTTTCTGGCGGGATCGATAGTTGTTCGATTTTGGGGCTGGCGACGCGAATGCAGCAGGCGCCCGTGAAGGCCTTTACGATTGCCTTTGACAACGCGGAATACGACGAATCGGGTATCGCGCGGCGG
>SLFV01000544.1 GCA_007124075.1 Roseimaritima sp. | reverse complement strand
CGAAGCGCGCTTTGAGGGTTGAATAGCCCCCGAGCCAGCCAAGTACCGTCGTGCTGCACCAAATCTACCGGAGTCCCCAACGGATGGTCTTGTCTTGACTCCAACAGCGAGGCCGCATGAACCCAAGGATGCCTCGCCAAGAAGGGGTAATGCCGCGCTGGCTTAACCGTTACCGGTGGGTAGGTGGATGGTCCAGATGGATCGAGCATGCGGAAATCAATGCCGTTAGGCAGCTAGGGGATGATGATCATCAGAAAAACTAATCCAGAGGCGGTTCTTGCCCCATGGCGAGGTGCCAATCATAATCGCGGTCGTCTTACGATTTGCCTAGTGGTCGCATGAAAACCATGCAGACAGGAAATTACAAGGACTTGTGCGTATGGGGGAGGTGACCTCCATTTATCCAGTTTGTGGATCGAATTTCTCGTTTAGGACCCCGACGATGTATTGTTCGCAGAGTATCTGCCCAGTCTATCTATCACTTCTGTTCAGCCTGCTGGCCCCGGTGGTACGGGCGGGCGAGTATCTCAGTGGCATTCGTTGGCAAGAGCCACCGGTTGTTTCGCCCGGGGAAACTAACGCTCAGCCGCCTTCGGATGCAATTGTGCTGTTTGGCGGGGATGATCTAAGCCAGTGGCAGAACGGCGACAGGTGGACTGTTCGTGACGGGGTTGCAATCGTCGGCAAAGGGCAAATCGTGACAAAGCAAGAATTTGGCGATTGTCAGTTGCACATCGAATGGTCCGCGCCCGTTCCCCCAAAGGGAAAAGGGCAAGGTCGTGGTAACAGTGGCGTATTTCTGATGGGACGCTATGAGGTGCAGGTCTTAGATTCTTACGAAAACCCGACTTATTTCGACGGCCAGGCTGGTGCGATCTACAAACAGACTCCGCCAGCGGTTAACGCGATGCGACCGCCTGGTCAATGGAACACCTACGACATTTTCTGGACTGCCCCCCGGTTTAATGAAGACCGTTCGTTGGCGTCACCCGCTTACGTGACGGTCGTGCATAATGGGGTCCTGGTTCTCAATCACTTTGAATTGCAGGGCGACACCCCGTTCACTCGCCCGCCACGGTACGATTACCACGGTCCGAAAGGACCAATCGCACTCCAGGATCATGGAGATCCCGTGCAGTTCCGCAACATCTGGGTTCGCGAGTTCAAGCCAGCGGTTGGCAGCCAGGAACGGCCTCCCTACATTCGTGATGGGGACAAGGAGACACCGATTGAACAATGATCCCATCGTGATCTTGTCGCTCTACTAGCCAAACTCCCTGCTGTTCGGCTTCTCGCCGCGTTGGTGTCGCGGCGGGATGATGTCCCAGGCCAGGCCAAGGCGACCCAATAGGCAAATGGCGTAATAGTTCAAGTCAATCTCCCACCAACGATGCTGAACCGATGCACTGGCGGGGTCCGCATGGTGATTGTTGTGCCAGCCCTCACCGGCCGTCAGCAGGGTCACGAACCAGTTGTTGCGACTGTCGTCCTTGGTGTCATGATTTCGATAACCAAAGACATGGGATAGCGAATTAACGCTCCAGGTAATGTGCCAGACCCAGACCGTGCGTACCGCAACCCCCCAGACCAACAGGCTAAGCGTTAGTTGCAATGCATCATTGGTCCAGCCATGCCAGGCGACCGCCAATCCGCCAGCTAAAACTGTGTACAGCAAGACGTGAGCGATATAGAACAAACCTGCGGGATTGGGCAGTTTTTCAATCCACAGGTAGTAGCGATCCGCCAGAATGTCTCGAGCGTATTTTTCAAACAGCGAGAATGTCTCCAAGCGATTTCGCTTTTCATGGATCAGCCATTGGACGTGAGCCCAGAAAAAACCGCTACGTGGTGAATGCGGGTCCTCGTGTTGGTCGGAAAAGACGTGGTGGCGGCGATGCCACGCGACCCATTGAGCCGGGGTTTCTTGAGCACTGCACATCGCGAGCGTTACTAGCGTGCGCTCCAACCATTTCGGGCACCGAAAACTTTTGTGTGACAGCAGGCGATGGTATCCGATCGGGATCGCCATTTGACCAAACACCACTACCCCTATGACAAAGGCGAGCAGTCCCGGGAGACTAAAAAAATAGGGCAGAAACGCCAGGCAGGCTAAGCCGTGTAGCAGAACAAAAAAGATCGCATAGTCCCAGCGGATCGCGGCAGTTTCCCGATGGCGACCTGACGACGTTAGGGCGTCTGTTTTGGCAGTCGAAGCAGAAATCGATGATAGACTGGGCACTTTTGCTAACCTGTCCGATTGTTAAGGGGGGATCAACCTCAAAGACTGCGGTGCCAGAATCCGAATTCAACGCGTGGATTGCGGATTCAGATTCGTAGTTTCTCGTACTCAGTTGATCGCATCTCAGATCACGCTGCTAGGGGGGCAAGTCCCAGGATCTCTCGATTTGTCGTATTTTGCGATCATGTTTTCGGAGCATTTGATAGATTTTGCCAAACGGCACCCTCGCAAGCTGGACGGAAAACATTTTCTTGCTGCGGATGCGAACTGCCGATACAATAAAAGCCATGAATACTTCACCCTGCCTCCCCCGCCTGTGGCTGCTTTTGCTGTTTGTCAGCGGCCTTTCTTCTTCGCTCAGTTCCGCCGAAGGGACTTTGGAGACGTCCCCCGAGCAGGCCCGCTTTTTTGAGCTCCACGTGCGCCCGCTATTGGCCGAGCATTGTTTGGGTTGCCACGACGCCCAGAAGCAGAAAGGCGGATTGCGTCTGGACAATCTCGCTGGCCATCTCAGCGGTGGAGACTCCGGTGCAGCAATCGTGCCTGGCGATCCCGACGACAGTTTGCTGATCGAAGCGGTTCGCTATGAGGGCTTGGAAATGCCCCCAGCCGGGAAACTGGATGACGAGTCGATACGTATTCTGGAGCGGTGGGTTGAACTGGGGGCTCCGTGGCCGGGGACTGACACCGCCAGCCTGCGAGCGGCAGTGGGAACGGGCGGGCAGACTGATCGGTTTAGCGACCAGGAGCGTCAATGGTGGGCTTTTCAACCTGCAATTCAGGTCGCGGTCCCAGACGTCGATGCTTCACGCTGGCAGCCGAATCCTATCGACGCGTTTATCTACGATCGCATGCGTTCAGAGGGGCTTTCCCCTGCCCCGCCGGCAGATCGGCAAACGCTGATCCGACGGCTGACATTTAACCTGTGGGGCTTGCCTCCCACAGACGAACAGATTCGTCGATTCGTCAACGACACAGCACCCGACGCCGTCGAAGCGCTGGTCGATCAACTGCTAGATTCGCCTCAGTATGGTGAACGTTGGGCCAGGCATTGGCTGGACCTGGTTCGTTACTCCGACAGCGACGGATATCGTGCCGATGGTTTTCGCTCGGACGCCTATCGCTATCGTGATTACGTGATCTCTTCCCTTAACAATGACAAGCCTTATGACCGGTTTGTGCGGGAGCAAATCGCGGGGGACGAGCTATTTCCTGACGATCCCGACGCATTGACTGCGACTGGTTTTTTGCGTCATTGGATTTACGAATACAACAGTCGCGACGCGCGGACTCAGTGGGATCTGATCATGACGGACATCACCGATACGACGGGCGATGTTTTTCTGGGTATGGGCATGCAGTGCGCGCGTTGCCACAATCACAAATTTGACCCTATTTTGCAGAAAGATTATTTTCGCTTGCGGGCAATCTTCGAGGGTTTTTTGCCTCAAGATCAAACGGTCGTTGCCGGTGAGCAGCAGCGGGCGGCATACGCGCAGCAGTTGGCTGCTTGGGAGAAAGTCGCGGCTCCTATCCTGAGTGAAATCGAGTCGATTGAAGCACCGTATCGCGAACGCGCCCGACGCAGCGCAGTCACTAAATTCCCGCAAGATTTGCAGGACATCGCAAACAAGCCTGTAGATCAGCGTACCCCGCATGAAAATCAGTTGTATTACTTGGTCGATCGGCAGGTACTATTCGAGTATGGCCGGATGGAGTCGCGGTTGAAGAAGGAGGATAAGGACCGGGTGCTGGAGTTGCGCAAGCAACTCAATGAGCTAAGCGTGAAGCGGCCGGAAGAACTGCCTATGGCGATGACGGCGTGTGATGTGGCGGTGGATGTGCCAGAAACGTTGATCCCCAAACGTGGCAGGCAACCTGTCCCGCCGGGTGTTCTGTCCATCATTGATCCGCAGCCAATCGCGGTCCAAGCTCTGCCGGAACTTGGAAGCAGCGGTCGTCGTTCGGCGTTGGCCCGTTGGTTGACGCAGCCCGATAATCCGCTGTCAACGCGCGTCATTGTCAATCGCGTTTGGCAATATCATTTTGGCAAGGGGTTGGCCAGCAACGCCAGCGATTTCGGTAAATTAGGCGGCCTGCCCTCGCATCCAGAACTGCTTGATTGGCTGACGGTCTGGTTTGTCAACGAGGGCTGGAGCCTGAAGTCACTACATCGATTGATCGTGCTTTCGGAAACTTACCAACAATCGGCCTCGCATCCGCAGATCGAGCACTTCCAGCAAATCGACCCTAGCAACAAATTTTATTGGCGGGGTGATGTCCGTCGTCTGGATGCCGAGCAAATCCGAGATGCGGTTTTGATGGTCAGCGGTAAGCTAGATTCCAAAATGAGTGGACCGGGCGTCCTGCCGTCGGTTCCCAGGCGGACAATTTACACCCGGTCGATGCGTAACGCTCGCGATCCACTGTTGGAGGTATTCGATTTGCCGCTTTTTTTCACCAGTGAATCGGCTCGTAATACGACCACAACCCCTGTCCAGTCGTTGTTGCTGATCAATAGTGCCGAGTACCTGCAGCTTGCCAGCCTACTGGCGAAACGGGCAGGAAAGCACGGCGACAACATCGAACAGCAGGTTAGGTATGTTTGGCAGACCACGTTGGGACGCGACATGACGGTCGATGAATTATCGGCGGCTTTGGCTTTCGTTCAGCATCAAGCTGACAGGTTGCAAGAAGGCCGTTCGGACGACCTGCAAAGTTTGGTTGCTGCACGCATCCCGTATCGCGATGGTCAAGCCGTGGCGATGATGGATCAGCATGCGACATCACTACCGCAGGTTGAAATCCCTCGTGATCTACACCCTGATGCTATGACGGTTGAGTTATTTTGCCAGGTCCGAAGCGTGTATGACTCAGGAACGGTCAGGACCATGCTTTCGAAGTGGGGCCGCGGCAGTCGTCAGCCTGGCTGGGCGTTCGGGATTACGGGCAAGGGAT
The DNA here is from genome assembly GCA_007124075.1 of Roseimaritima sp. GTDB lineage: Bacteria > Planctomycetota > Planctomycetia > Pirellulales > Pirellulaceae > Roseimaritima. The sequence continues at coordinate 25,996 of SLFV01000544.1, read as the reverse complement.
CGCGGCGCAAGCCACAGACGTTGGTCCTGCACATGTGGGGCAGGAAACGTGATGGGACGATTGGGGAGGTGGCGGTCTTTTCCGATCAGTACGTCGAGCTAAACACGCCCTATTACACGGCCGCTGCTTTCCAGCCAGCAACTGCTGATACGCCGGGAACCGTCACGTTTTACCTCAAGGATTTGTCAAATGAGGAAGAACCGATCGACGTTGCCGTGGTGGAACACGACTTAGTTGGTGGACTGGAAAATGATCGACCGCTGGTGATCGGTGGCCGAAGCGGGGGGCAGGCAGGGCAGTTTGATGGGGTTTTGGATGATATTCGAATATCCGCAGACGCTTTATCTCAAGACCAGTTGCTTTTCTTCGAACCGACTTCGCGTGTTGCGACGTTGGCCCATTGGAAATTCGAAGCCGACCCCGGTGTATTGTTTGATAGCTCGGACCACGCATTACACCTCAGTCTGCGGAATCCATCGGAGGATCACACCACCGCACAACAATCCGCTTTGATCGACTTTTGCCATGTGGTTTTGAATTCCAGTGAATTCTTGTATGTCCGCTGAGCAACCTCAATCGACAGCGGCCGTCGTTGTGTCGCTGTCTCGGTTTGATGCAGTGCGGGTTGGCCCTGGAGATATACCAAAGTTTGGGCATCCGTCGGTTTTTGCTCGCTCTTTGCCAATTGCCTTGGTCACCGCCAGCGGGTGTTCGCGATTTTTGACACTTGGCTATCCGTAAAGTTTTCCTGCCGCGTGAAGTAAACCAATGAATCAACCAATTATTGAAATTCCCGCCTCCCGTCGCCAATTCCTGACGCGCAGCGGAGCTGGATTCGGCGCGGTGGCTTTAGCAAGCATGTTGGCCCAGGAGGGTATCGGGAACCCTGCGACATCCAGCGATCTTGAGTCATCCGAACGAAGGCCGCATTTTCAGGCAACCGCCAAACGGGTGATTTTCCTGTTCATGGAAGGAGGACCCAGCCACATTGATTTGTTCGACCCTAAACCGTTGTTGAATGAGTTAGCCGGGCAGCAACTGCCTGAAAGTTTCGGCGAAGTGATTACCGCAATGGGCGAATCGCGTTCACCATTGCTGCAATGCAAACGAACCTGGCAGCAGCATGGTCAGGCAGGGACCTGGGTGTCGGACTGGTTGCCCCACATCGCAACGTGCGTTGATGATATCGCCGTTTTGAAATCTTGTTGGGGTGAGGGGATCAATCATTCGGCTGGCGTTTGCCTTATGAACACTTGTTCCATATTGGGTGGACGCCCGTCACTAGGTTCCTGGGTCAATTATGGACTGGGCAGCGAGAACGCCGATTTACCCGCGTTCGTGGTGATGCAAGACAACCGTTCAAGCGTCGTCAACGGGCCACGGAACTGGGGAGCAGGGTTTATGCCTGCACTGTACCAGGGAACGCGGTTCAGTGAGGGCTCCCAGCCGGTTCCAAATTTGACCTCCCCAGAGGGCGTTACCCCACAACGGCAACTTGGCAAGCTTGATTATTTGAATCAGCTCAATTCCGAATTTGCAAAACTGCATCCTGAACAATCTGAACTGGAGGCACGGATTGCTAGTTACGAAATGGGGTTCCGCATGCAGGCCGCTGCGCCCGGGGTGATTGACCTGGGTCAGGAGACCGCTGCCACGCACGAAATGTACGGATTAAACAGTAAGGATACCGCTGATTTTGGGCGGCTTTGCCTATTGGCGAGGCGGTTGAGTGAAAGCGGTGTCCGCTTTGTCCAGTTGTACCACGGAGCGGGCAGTAAGTGGGATGCTCACTCCAACATTGAAAGCAACCACACTCGGCTATGTCGCCAAATGGACCAGCCCGTGGCGGCGTTGCTAAAGGATCTCAAGCAACGAGGTTTGCTCAAGGACACGCTGGTTGTTTGGGGCGGGGAGTTTGGGCGGACGCCGATGAGCGAACAGGGGAACGGACGCGATCACAACCCCACTGGATTTGCAATGTGGATGGCAGGCGGGGGAGTCCGCGGCGGTCAGACGATAGGCGCGACCGATGAACTGGGTTTGCACGCTATCGAAGACCGCTTGCATGTCCACGATATTCATGCCTCGATTTTACACTTGATGGGCCTCAGCAATCTGGAACTGACCTACATCCACAAAGGTCGACCTGAACGACCAACTGTCAACGAAGGCGAGTTCTGCGAGAAGTTAGTATAGACACAACTGCCTGCGCACTTCGGCAGTTGAGCACCATGCCAAAAGGGCCGGACAAATCCATCGCAGCGCGAGATACGCCACCTCTGTGGTCATTGTCATTCCGCCGACTCATTTGGTCCGGCCCTAGTGCAAAATCGTTCTGGAGTGTCGTCAGTAATTCGGATCGCGTTAGACTTTGTCCCCCGTTGGACATACAAATCCAGCACGATATTCCCTGGTCAGCCATGCGTTCGCTGCTTCATTGTTTGTGAAGACTTCTCGTTCTGGATCGAACTCCAGTAACAGACCAAGCGACAGTGGGGTTTGCTTCAAGTCCACCCCGTTGTCAACCAGATGCTGCACGGTCCGTTTCAGCGTGGCCGCATCGTCATCTAAGCTAGGAATGGAAGCAAGTGCCGCTTGAATTTCCTCAGGCGTTGCATGGTTGTTTTCGCCCATGTAGTACGAAATATTGCCCAGGTGGCTAATGGCGGCGGACAAATGTCCGCACATTGCATCGGAGGAAAGACTGGAACTGTTACGCGAGAAGCAAGCGTCAATGAAATTCGAGTAATGATCCGCTCCGCCTCCAAAGCGTTTAATCTCATTCATTTGCTTGTCGTAGGCGATGCAGGTCGTGTAATTGACCTGCGCCAAATAGCCATCGCTGCCGTAAAACACGACGCCTACCTTGCCGCCACGATCACTCTTGAACAGCGTGTGCAATTCTTTGTCAGCCGAGTGGTCGACATCAAGACCACGGGTCTCGAAAACGATGCACTTATCGCCGTAATCATAAATAGACACCTCGGTATTGGCGGTGTCGCCAGCATCGACGTATCGTGGGTCTTTCCGTTCGGTTTGGTAACCCAGCCGTCCACCGTAAGAGAGGATCCGTTGTGGGTGACGTTCCAGGCCCAGTCCCCACCGAGCAATGTCGGTTTGGTGAGGGCCTTGATTCCCCAAATCGCCGTTGCCATATAGTCGCTGCCAATGCCAGTCATAGTGGAAGCGTTGCCGCGTTAGCCTCGGGGTGGTGAACTTCGCAGGGCCGCTCCAAAGGTCAAAGTCGACATCACTTGGGACTGGGTAATCCCCCAAAGCGCCAATGGATTTGCGGCGTTTGTAGCACAAACCCCGCGCAAAATTGACCTCGCCAATGCCGCCTTCGTGCAGCCACTGCATTGCGTCGATCAGCGCCTTTTGGCTGCGGCACTGCGTGCCAACCTGGCAGATTCGATTGTACTTCTTAGCGGCTTCCACCAAGGCGCGACCTTCGGCGACATTATGCGAAATCGGTTTCTCAATATACGCGTCTTTGCCAGCTTGCATGGCCCAAACACCAGTCAAAGCGTGCCAGTGGTTGGGGGTGGCAGTGCTGATCGCATCGACCGATTTGTCATCAAACACGCGTCGCATATCGGAGACGATTTCGGGACGCATGCCCTGTTGGCTTTCGACATGATCGGCGCGTTTCGCAGCGGCTGCTGGATCGATGTCAACCAGGTAGGCGATGCGAGTTTTGGAGTTTTTTAGAAAACCATTGATGTGGTCACCGCCACGACCACCAACACCGATGACCGCAACACTCATCTGTTCATTGGCCGACTGGCTAAGCGCCAGCCGCGGGTTGACGGCAATCGCAGAAGCTGCGGTGGATGCCATCAGGAAGTGACGGCGATTTAGTTTGGAAGCGTAAGTCATGGCTAGGCAGTTCTCCAGCAGTAAGATTAAAAAGGTAGCACTAGGTAGTTTTCAGTGGATCGAATGTCACGGCGTGATCCATTTTCGTTACACTGAAGAGCCACATTTTAGCACAAAAAACTGGCTTGAGGTGGTTTTTGGAAATCGCCGCTTCGGCGGGGCGATCCCGAATGAGGGGGCAGGACCGAATAGCCCTGGGAGGCCTTTGCCAGTCCATGCAGGCAGCATTCCCGGCGAGGAAATCCGCAAGTTTGATTTAATCGCGGCTCGTCTGAATCCACCTCGCTTTCCCTTTTTATCTGCACCACTTTTCCCTTCAGGTCACAGATGACCATTCATCGACTTGGCTCCCACATTGTGGAATGCGTTCGAATAGCCAACATGATTTCCCAGCACGGTGAACAGTTTTTGCGGCGAGTCTACACCCAGCAAGAAATTCAGTATTGTTCGGACCGGGGAACCCCGAATCATTTGTACGCGGCTCGCTGGGCAGCCAAGGAAGCGATTTTAAAGTGCCTCACCAGCAAACAGTTGCAGGGAGTTCAATGGACCGATATGGAGGTGATTGTTGACAGCGAGGGCGAACCGCGGGTGGCATTGGCGGGACAAGCCAAGCAGTGCGCGGACGCGATTGGAATTGCGGAAATCTTGCTGACCCTGGCGCACTGCCGCAGTTATGCGACCGCAACCGCAATATCGTTGTTGGGAGATTCAGGATGAATTTGCAAACCATCACGGATCGCGATTTTGTGGACCATTCCAATCCGATTCGCGTGCTCAAACTTGGGGGCAGTCTGCTGCGACAATCTGGCTGGCCCACGCAGCTTGAGGGGTGGCTGGCCGAACAGCCGGGTGTCGCGGTTAATTTACTGATTGTCGGTGGAGGCGAAATGATCAACGCCATGCGTGAACTGTCTGGCGTTCATCCGTTGGATACCGCAGCAATGCACTGGCGGTGCGTACGTTTGTTGCACGCAACCTTTCAGATCGCGGCGGAATTGCTGCCCAGTTGGCGGCAGATTGTGACCACCGGCGAATTTGTCCAGCACCGAGGCTGGGGCGATGTTCAAGGCAATTTCTTGTTGGCAGTCGACGCGTTTTATCATCCCCAGGGCGAGCTGCGATTGCCGGAGAATTGGGATACAACCACCGACACCATTGCGGCGGCCTTGGCACAACTGACCCGAGCCACGGAACTGGTCCTGCTGAAGTCCTGTTCGGTGGCCAAACAGCAAGCTTGGTCCGAACTTGCCAGCCGTGGTGTGGTTGATCGAGCGTTTCCGACAGTTGCAGCGAATGTGCCTCGCATTCGTCTGATTCAGTTGACCACCACAGGTTAGCCATCCAACCGCTAATGGCCACCTTCTTTCAAAGATGCACGTCGCTGCAATTCAGCCGCTAATGCATCCAAGTCATCTTGGTCAACTTCGTCAAAGTCAATCTTTGCCTGTTTGCCGCTTAACACGATCGCGATCCAGATTCCAGCCGGTAAATTCCACAGTGCTGTCACTACACCGATCGCGATCATCGCGGTTACGCTGAAGTCAAAGAAGTACAGCAGGCCCGCGAAAGCTACCGGGTTTAGTAGTAGTTCACCGACTGCATAGGTTGCTGCCTTACGGCTGGACCGCTGCATCAATTTCCAACACGCCAAGATCGCATGCACGCTGCCGGCCAACGTGAAGAATGCGAAGAGTGCCAGCACCACAATCATTATGGCGACTTTACTGTTCATGTCCGGAGGAGACTCGCGGGTGACGCCGACGATCGAAATGATTCCAAGCACCGATAGCCCGACAGCCAGCAGGGAATTCAGGGAAACGGCAACGATTCCAAAAGTTGCTGGCGTTTTGTAAAAAGCAGCCGATCGTTTCTTAGGGCTATTTGATTGTGGGATTTCCGGACCGCTGGGGCCTCGGCGGACCAGCGGGTTGTCCGCCGCAAAATCACTGTCCGTCAGCAGGCTATCATCAACTTTTTTTTCGAACGCGAACGGTGAAAAAACGGGTGCCTTGGTCTGATTTCGCGGCGGTGGATCGGCCGTGGATGCCGCAGGTTGGGGGCGCTTCACTGAACGGGCACCCGGTGCTGGACCAGCCGCGTTTGCGCGACTGCTGGGCTGCCCGGATTTTGCTTTTGGTACTGTCAACAGGGCTTGGCATCCTGGGCATTTAACCTGTTTCCCGCTAGCTGAATCAGGAACTTTCAGCGTTTTGGAGCACTTGGAGCAACGTAAAGCTATCGGCATTGGAATGTAGAATCGCAGGTAAAAACGGTTCGGTGCAGAATCATCATCAACGGCTGGACAGGCCGCGCCATTTCAGACAGAAAACTTTTGGCTGATTCGAGGAATGCCCAAAGTATAGTTTGCTGGCAGAAACGTGGGGGGACGGAAACGTACTGGGAAGCCGTTAAAATTAGGCCTCGATCTCGCGTTGCTAAGTCAATTTGCATCTATCCCTGGCTCCGACGAAATTAAAACAACCTTGCTGCCTGACATCAGATCCCCTTCGAATCCGCCGGAGCAATCCGTGGGTGTTTTTCAGCGACTCGTGTGGGCAGGTTCCTGCATGGTTCTGATCGGCCTGCTATTGACCGCTTATCAGTTACAGCCCAATAGTCAAGGGTATGGCACGCACCAGCAATTAGGGCTTCCCCCATGTACTGCGATGGTCGTTTGGGGGGGGCGATGTCCAGCGTGCGGCATGACGACCTCGTGGGCCTACTTTACGAAGTTGCAATGGGGCGAAAGCTTCCTTGTCAATGCTGGTGGATTTGTGTTTGCACTAATCGCGGCCGTTGTCGCTCCCTGTTTGGGCTGGCTTTCCTACCGTGGGCAGTCCGCCCCACAGTGGTCGGTCGCCGCACTGGCACTGGCTTTGGTCGCAGGTTTATTCGTAACCGGGATTGACTGGGCGATGCGATTTTTCGGATAGCAAGGCGTAGCTGTAAAAAACGTCTGCGCGAGCTGTGCGAAAGGATTCGCGATGCATTGGGTGAGGGAAAATCGACTGAAGATTGTGCTAGTGCTGATCTTAACCGCCGTCACTCAGACGGGCTGCGTCGGTCTGATAGCACAACTCCTGTACAGTTCCGGCCAGGATTTGGTTCCTGCGGAGTTTGACGGTTTGAAAAAAAAGCGTGTCGCAGTCATCACTGTCACGGACAGCAGCCAATACACCGATGATATTGCGGCCAAGATGGTCAGTCGGGAGGTCAGTCAAATTTTACAGGCCAAAGTCGACGGTATTAAGCTTGTCCGCGAGGAGGAGGTTGATGATTGGCGCGACAATCACGGCTGGGACAAACTGAACTATGTTGCGGTTGGGCGAGGCGTGAAGGCAGACAAAGTCATTGCGATTGAGTTGGCCGACTTGCGACTTCGCGACGGCGCGACGCTTTACCGTGGGCAGGTCAGTGTGACGACAACGGTATACGATGTCAGCAGTGGGCATCGGGAATTTCGACGCCATTTGGACGATTACGCGTATCCGGTCACCGGGGGCCAATACACCAGCGAAACCACGGAGGCTCGATTCCGACGCGTCTTTCTGCATCGGTTAAGCGAGGTGATTGCCAGATATTTTCACAAGTACGATTTCCGCGACACAGTGGCTTTGGATGCCGATCTGTTGTAAAGCCAATTGGTGCACCAAGGCTTCAGCATTGTGCGGACGCAAATCTATCAATACGTCGACGATAACTATGTCGCGGACAGACGATTCCCCCGCCCGCGGTTAAGGGACCTATGCAATGACGCTTTCAACGACCCCCCAGCAAGGTTTTGTCGATATCCATTGTCATTTGCTACCAGGGATTGACGACGGCTCGCAGAGCTGGGAAGAATCCTTGCAGATGGCGCACCAGATGGTCGCCGATGGCATTGATACGGTGGTGGTTACACCGCATCAACTTGGGGTCTATGGGGGGACTCGCGGAGAGACGGTCCGCAACCGCACCGCGCAGCTACAACAATGGTTGGACGCCAATCAGGTCGCGCTGCAAGTGCTTGCGGGCGCGGATGTGCGAATCGACGAAGATATGTTGCCACGCTTGCGAAGTGGCGACTGCCTCACTTTGGCAGATCAACGTCGGCACGTGCTGCTGGAATTACCGCACGAATTGTATTACCCATTGGATCTCCTTCTGCAGCAGTTGGCAGACGCTGGCTTGGTGAGCATTCTAAGCCATCCGGAACGTAATCAAGGCATCCTGCGACAACCGCAAGTGATTCCCCAGTTGGTGCAAGCGGGTTGTTTGATGCAAGTTACGGCCGCAAGTCTATGTGGCGATTTTGGGCCGGAACCCGAGCAGATGGCGCGTCATATCGTTGCCAACGGATGGTGTCACTTCATCGCGACCGATTCGCACGGTTCCCGCAAACGCCCGCCACGCTTGCGGCCCGCGCACGAACTGGCCTGTCAGATGGTTGGCCGCCCGTTGGCCGATGCGATGTGTTGCCAAAATCCTCGTGCGGTCGCGGAAGGACGCGATATTGCGAAATTGCCGTCGGTCCAAGCCACCTCGCACTGGTTTGAACGTGCGGTACAGCGTTGGAGGCAAAGACAAGTAGCATGATGGTTCGCGCGCTCCTGTTGGTGGTTGCGTGGTGCTGCTGCGGCACCACCGCATGCTGGTCGATGCAGGTCAATGGTCAATCCAAGCCACCCGCAGTAGCTCGTTGGCCGCATGAAGCGCGTGTTGGCTTTTTTCACATCCATGCGGATTACGATTTTTCCGCACGGATTGGCTTTTTTCGCCAACTGGAAAGTTTGCCACGGGAACTGAGCGAGACGCTGGGGATTAAGATCTCCGAGGAGCCGATTCATCTGATTCTCTTTGGCAAGCAAAACGATTATCGGATGTACCTGCGGACGCATTTTCCTGACTTGCCCAGTCGGCAAGCCCTGTTTATTAAGCGGCGAGGTCCCGGGATGGTGTTTGCATTTGAAAGCCAACGTTTGGAAATCGACCTCCGTCACGAAGCAACCCATGCTTTATTACATGCTTCATTACCCTATGTTCCGCTTTGGCTAGACGAGGGGCTAGCCGAATATTTTGAAATCCCGGCTGCACAGCGTCGTAACGGAAATCCGCACCATTCGTATGTCCGCATGGCAGCCTTAGTTGGCAAAGCCCCCAGCATCCACAAACTGGAAGCGATCGGTGGCATTGATGAAATGGGTAATCCGCAATACCGACAGGCGTGGGCTTGGGTCCATTTTTTCTTGCACGAAAGCGATCAGTCGCGTGCCGTCTTGCAAGAATTCCTGCGAGACCTGCAGGTCCATTCGCCGCCGGGGTCATTTGCCCGGCGTGTGGCAACGGATCTACCTGGTCATCCGCAGCGGTTCATAAAACACTTTCGTTAATCTCCTTCTTTGACGAATCGACAAATGAGAAAACTGATCAAAGATCGTGACGATCGTCCGCTGACGATCCACTCGTCGCTCGCGGGCCCTTTGTCTGAGGCATCCTTTCTTCAGCGTTCCCTAATCTTCGCTGAATTATCGATGATTGCCTATTTTTCCCCACCCGAAGCGGCCCATGCCGCGGCGCAAGTGGGTTTCTCAGAAACCCAGTTCTTCGATCGTAACGGAGCGCAGGCCTACCGTTTTTGCAACCAGCATGATTGTGTGGTCACGTGCCGCGGCACGGAATTGAACGACTGGAACGATATCGACGCCAATGTTCGCGTCGGCACCGTGCTGGCAGAAATCGCAGGTCGAGTCCACCGCGGTTTCAAGCGTGAAGTTGACGATCTGTGGCCGGAACTGGAGACCGTGTTGATGGATAATGACCTGCCGCTTTGGCTTTGCGGTCATTCGCTGGGCGGTGCAATGGCCACCATTTGCGCCGGACGCTGCTTCCTGTCCCACATCCCATCCAACCCCGAAGCGTTGGTAACCTTTGGTAGTCCGCGGGTCGGTGATCGAGCCTACGTCAATTACGTCAATATTGATCATTATCGCTGGGTTCACAACAACGACATTGTGACTCGTCTTCCGCCTACCTGGATGGGCTACCGCCACAACGGTCGGGAAATCTATTTGGATAGTCTCAGTCGAATCCGAAAGCTATCAGGGGTCGCCCGACGGATCGACCGCTGGCGTGGCTTTTTCATGTCACTGCGAGCGGGAAAACTGGACTACCTTAGCGACCACACGATTCAAGGCTATCTTGAAGCGATCGCCTCCGAATTCGCCGCTGACCAGAGAGAAATCAGGCAGGGAGAATCGGCCACGCAAGGCATCGAAATCTCGCTGCCAGCCCCCAAGGCTCCAGGTGCCTATCCGCATTCAACCTCCAAGGCGGGCTGAAACTCGTTTTACTCTTGTGACTGCCGCAGCGTCGCGCGGGTCATTTGGATCAATTGGACCGCATCGTAGACCGCGTGGGCAACAATCGGGACGATCAAATTTCCCGACAAAATAAGCAGTACTCCGAAATAAACGCCCGCCAGTGTTGCCAGGAAGAAATACAGCGGCGTTAAGGCATGCACCGCACCAAAGGCGAGCGCTGCAACCCCCACGGCAACCAGCATCTGTGATGCGCTGGCCTGATCTAATGGCCCCATCAACCAGCCTTGCAGCCAACCACGAAACAGGATCTCCTCGCCCACCCCCGCGCATAGCGAGATCGTTGATAGTTCCAGCCAAGTCAAATCTTTCATCGGTGCGATCAGACGATCATTCGTTATGCGGCTGACTTCACGAATCGCTGGCCAGTCCAGCCGATCGATGATCAACACCCCTAGCAATAATGGCAATGCAGCCAAGACCCCCCAGAGAATCCCCGTGCCGATCGCGGTCGCTTCTTGTAATGAGGGGACTAATTCTCGCGCGTCGTGACGGGTCATCCAGGCCAAGAATAGACCCAGGCCCCCCAGACCTAGCTCGAAAATAACGGCTTTGCGAAAGAAAGTGTCTGGATTCAAGTCGTCTAAATCCGGGGGAGCCCCATTTTCGTCGCCAAACCAGTCTTCATCGTTTCTGCTCATCCATCCAATGGTATAGCCTAGCAAACGCTTGTGGAACCGTTCGGAAATAACTTCGGATTTCATTCTCCGGTCCCCCCCTGGATGCCCACGCCATGGATGTTGCCGTGAAATATCAAAAATTTTCACGAAAAATTTAGGTGGTTCAGCAGCATTCTGGTACGATTGCGGGGCTATTCCCGCGGGTTTGTGCCCCTCTAGGCATATTCGTGGAATTGACAAGCTGGATCGATTGGAAGTCGTTCCTGGCGAAGTCGTCTTTGATCGCCAAGGGCAACAGCACCGGCTCCAAGTGATCGCGCATTGGCGGGACGGTAGTCGCGAGGATGTGACCGAGATCTCTCGCTTCACTTCCAACGACGATGCGATTGCAACGGTCACTGAAGTCGGTATGGTGACCAGTGGTGATCCAGGGGATACACACATTGTTGTTGCGTGCGACAAAGCAGTTGTCGCTGTCCCGATGCTACGGCCCGTGTCGGAATTGACCGGTGACCAGTATCCCGAAGCAGGTTCATGCGTTAATCAAACATCGTGATGGTTGGGTTGCATCGATTTGCCGCCAGTTGGACGTCCCGGTTCCTCGTATGCAACCTGCCGACCGTGCTGCCACGCTGGATGACCCACAGCGGCAACGTCTGAAACAGCAATTGGCCAGTCGGCAGCGGCAGTTGAAAGGACTAAATGACCGCCAACGTGAACGGGCGACTCCTCGGCTGGAAAAGGAAATCATGAAGCAATTTCCGACGCCTACTTGCGAACGTTGAGTCGTCAACCCAAAACCGCAGAATTTCAGCGGAGTTTGGTGTTTGTGCTCGATTCGGAATCAGTTGCTGCCCAAGTTGGATGTGGGGTTAAGTGCCCTTTTTAATGGCCTGGCCGACCGTGGGCTCTTGGAATCAACTGTTGTCTTGGCGACCGGTGAATTCGGACGGACCCCCAAGATTAATTCTCGTTCACAAGAAGGCGGACGGGACCACTACCCACGCTGCATGTTCATGCTGCTGGCGGGGGGCGGAGTCCAAGGTGGCCAAGTGATTGGCCAAAGTGATGACAAGGCAATGGGCCCGGCAAACGATCCCATCCTCCCTGATGACGTGGCTGCCAGCCTGTACCATGCGTCGGGGATTGATCCACAGATGGAATTTCAAACCGATACCGGGCGCCCAATCACGTTGGTTCGTGATGGTCGAATTATTCGTTACTTGTTTGGGTAGCCTCGGTCGCGTCTGGCAGAAGTTTGGTGCAAGGACCCCACTGTATCACATGCAGAAAAATGAATCATGACGAACGATAACCACCACGTACGGCTTGGGCGAAGAACCTTCTTGAGGCATGGGACACTTGTGTTGACGGCCGCTTCATGCGGTTCCTCTCGCTTGCTGGCTGATGCGGACTCGCCCGGTTTATCCGTGGGGTTGCTAACCGACCTGCACTATGCCGACAAGGCACCGGCGGGAAATCGTTACTACCGTCAAACGCTGGCGAAGCTGGAGGAGGCAGCCCAGCAATTCGAGCAGGACAAGCCTTCGTTTTTGGTCGAACTGGGGGACTTCGTCGATGCCGCCGACTCTGTGGATGTGGAGCAAGAGACGTCATACTACTCGTTTGATCAGAAAGGCATCCATTTCGTTGTGTTGGATTCCTGCTTTCGCAGCGATGGCCAGCCTTACGGCAGGAAGAACTCGCACTGGACCGACACGAATATCCCGCCAGCGCAGGTCGAGTGGTTGGAAAGTGATCTCAAAGCTAACGATCGGCCAGTGGTTGTTTTTGCGCATCAGCGTTTGGATGTTAGCAACCATTATGGCGTCAAAAACAACGCAGACGTCCGCAAGGTTCTGGAATCCGCCGGCAATGTGCTGGCCGTCCTCCAAGGGCACAGTCATAAAAACGATCTGCGGCAGATCGGTAATATTCACTACGGCACCCTGGTTGCGATGGTGGAAGGTGACGGGGCTGAAAACAATGGCTATTGTCGTCTGGAAATTGAGCCCGATGGTACGCTGAAACTCACGGGGTTTCGCAACCAGCAGAGCCGACGATGGGAGGGGCAGCGGTGAGAGCGCGGGCGGGGCGAGGAGAATGGGAAGCGGACAACGGTTCAGCCAAGCGATATGAGCAGCAGCACCACTGCTAAGAGCGCGAAGATCAGCGCGGCGATGGTATCGTTTTCCACCAACGCCGCCAGTTCATCGAATTTCCTCAAGATGATTCCCGAAAAATGGTGGACCCACGTTGGATGTGCCAAGGCAACTTTTCCAGCGACGGGGAACTTTCCGTCGGGCGGGTTGCAGGAGCGCAGGATCCAGTTAGCCAGCAACACAATCGGACCGCAGATGTCGCCCTCGGGAATGCAAATCCGCCCCCCAGTCTGCCAACGCTTCAAGGGCCTGATCATCAGTGCGGCAAATGCAATGGCTGCCACGATCGGCCAACTACTGGTCCAAACCGCCGACGCTGTGAGCGAACTCCACGCCGGATCGGTCCATTGTCGAAATTGCACGAAAAAGAAACTGCCCGAAACCGACATGCAGAGGATTGCCCAAGGCACCAGCATTCCCGTTGCCGGGCGGTTGTGGCTGTGAATGGGGCTGGAGGTAGGCCAGACCGTCCACAGGAACCGCAGGACCAGGAGGGTAGTGCTAGCCGTGGACAATAAGAACACCCAGGCCAACATGCCACTGGACGGTTCCAGCATCGCGCTGGCGTATTTCGCGCCGCCTTTGGCGGTAAAACCCAAGGTCAAAGGCAGCCCTGTCAGGGCTAGGGCGGGCAGGGTCATCGTGGTCATGAATAAGCCGCGCAGGGGGGCGGCCCGCATGGATGCACCGGCGATGCCGACTCCGAAAAACAATGCGGACTTAGCAAGCCCGTGGTGCACCACCCAGACTAACAGCGCGGTTCCCACCATCGGCCACGCAGCGGGGGCGATCAAGGCCAAGGCAAGTATCAGCAAGATCAAACCCATCTGACTGATGCTGGAGTACGCCAAGACCGCTTTCGGATTGCGTTGTAGCGTCCCGATGAACGCCGCGAAAAAGCACGTGGCAATGCCTGCTGCCAGGCAAAGCTTGCCCCACTGCGTAAACGATTCTGTACCCAGTGGCAAGGTGCGCAGTAAACCTAACAGCCCCGTTTTAATCATCACTCCACTAAGCACGGCACTCGCGGGCGTCGGGGCAGCTGGATGCGCCAGCGGCAGCCAAACGTGTAGCGGCATGATCCCTAATTTGATCCCGAATCCCGCCAGCAGTAGACCGATGATCCAATCCCTACCTGCGGACGCCGTTAGCCGCTGGGCCAATCCTTCAAACTGGACGCTTCCCGTCTGCACCGCCAGCAACACCATCGCGACCAGAAGCAGCGTCTCGCCGGTAACGGTCATCACGATGTAGACCTTGCCGGCACGAAGGCTTGCTGCCAACCGGTCATGGACGATCAAGCCGTAGGCAGCGAGGCTCATCACCGTAAAGAAAGTAAGAAAACTGACTCCATCTTGAGCGACCGTCACGCCCAGATTCCCTGTCATCGTGACCAGGAAAAACACCTGAAATTGGCAACCGCGCGGGTCGTCGGCCAGATAAGCTTTCGCATACACGCCAGCGGCCAGCCACAAGCCCGCTGTCAGCCCCAAGAAGATGCGGCCCGTTAGGTCCAACCCTAAGTGCGAACCCAGCAGTAACCACGGAACCTCATGCGAGAAATCATTCCCCCACAGGGCCAACAACAATCCCGGCAACGCAGCCCAAGCGGTCAAGTGATCTAACCAGCCCGTTCTTGGCACCAATCCCTGAGCCGCGGCCAGGACCAATGGCACGACCAACATGATCGCCAGTAGCAGTTCACTCATGGCAGGTATTCCTGGCGGACAATGAATTCGGCCCAGTCCAGGGGACTGAATGGTAAACCGGCCAGGAGACCCGTTAGCAGTGTCAATGCGGCGGTCACCAGTGGTGGAAATAGCAGCAAAAACGAGGTCTCAAAACGTCCTCGTTCTCGTTCGGCGGGCCATTGCTCCGGCGGAGGGCGAAACCAGGCGGCATAGATCAACGGCAAAAAATAGGCTGCATTCAGAACGCTGCTGGCGACCAGCACCCCGATTACCCACCAATTTCCGGCTTCGACAGCTCCGCCAGCCAGGTACCACTTGCTGATGAAGCCTGCGGTGGGGGGCATGCCAATCATTCCCAACGCGGCGATCGTAAATGCCGCCATGGTCCCTGGCATCCGCCACCCTGTGCCGTCCATCTGCGCTACTTTTTTTACACCCAATGTCTCGGCTAGATTCCCGGCTGCGAAGAACAGCGTAATTTTCATCATCCCTTGATGGACCAGATGAATGATGCCACCAATCGCACCCAACGGACCGGAGACGCCGATCCCAAGCGCAATGTAAGAAACTTGGCTGACCGTCGAAAAGGCTAACCTTCGTTTCAGATCATCTTGAAACAACGCGCGGAAGGAGCCGTAGATGATCGTTACTGCAGCACAGAACGTTAGCAATGGCAGCAGGTTCAGACGGTCGCACAGATCGGTACCGTAGACGTCCAGGACGAGCCGCGTGATTCCAAACGCGCCAGCTTTGACCACCGCTACCGCGTGCAACAGAGCGCTGACCGGTGCGGGTGCCACCATCGCCATCGGCAACCAGATGTGCAGCGGAACCAGTGCGGCTTTGACCCCAAAACCGGCCAGCATCATGACAAAAATCAGACGTAGTTGACCATCGGCTTGGCCCTGAAATGAAGCTGCAAGCGGCTGGCCATCGAATTCGATGGGACCTACCAGCGATTGCAACCATACGATCGCCAGCAGCAAAACACCGCCACCCGATAGAGAGAACAGGAGGTACCAGCGGCCGCTGCGCAGCGAATCCTCCGTGCCGCGATGGACCACCAGCGGGTACGTGGTCAAAGTCAGCATTTCGTAAAAAATCAGGAACGTCAGCAGGTTGCCAGCCAGCGCCAAGCCCGTGGAGGCGGTAACGCAAAGGCTAAAGAAACCAAAGAAACGATTACGGTTCGGTGAGTCTTCCAAGTAGCCGATAGCGTACATGGTCGTCAAAAACCAAAGCCCCGCAGATAGCGTCACGAACAGCAGCGAAAGCGAGTCGGCACGCAAAACAAAATCAATTCCTTCGACCAATCCGTAACGGATTTCAAAAGCCTGACCCCGGGAAACACCCCACAACACGGCGAGCACCAGGCCAACCTTGAGGGCCGCCCCCCCCATGTTTAGGAGCGAACGCAGCGTAGCGCGACGCTCGCCGAGCAGGAAAATGAAACAACCTGGGATCAGCGAACTTGCCACCACACCCAGTAGTAGCCATTGTTGGGGTGTCATGGGGAGACCTCCGCAACCGCAGTGGTTGGCGTTCCGATTTCAAGCAGACGGATTGGCTGGGTGGTAAGTACCCCAAATACGATCATCGTCAACGCCAGGAGCAAGGGAGGCCAGCGTAAAGCCAGCGGAACGGGGACGATGCTCTGCGACGATTCCTGATCCGAAAACGAGACAGCAATCACACGAAACACATACACCGCTGCCAACAAACCGCCAACGATCATCACCAGCGCGGGCATCCAGTGACCGCCGGCGACCGCTGCGTTAAGCAGTAACCATTTCGCAATAAATCCTCCACTGGGGGGCAGACCCATCAACGAAACACCAGCCAAGCCAAACGCGAATACCAATACCGGTTCCCGACGACCAATCCCTGCCCAATCTTCCAACCGATCGGTTCCGACCGCATACATCAGTGAACCGGCGACCATGAAAGCTGCGGCTTTTGCGCACGCGTGTGACAACATGAAATATCCAGTGCCACGCCAGGCAAGTCCGGTCTCCCAACCATCCCAGATCCCAAAGATCAGAAACAGATACCCGATCTGGGCGACGGTGGAGTAGGCGATCATTTGCTTGACTCGCTGTTGCCGAATGGCTTGACAAGAACCCCAAAGGATCGCCGCCATGCCCAGGCCGCATAGAAGCTGTCCGGCGCGGATCGGCAGCAGTGGAAAAAAGATGTACAGCCACAGACGCAAGATGATGAAGAACGAGCCTTTCAGGACCAGTCCCGAAAGCACACCGCTGACGGGGGCCGGTGCGTTGGCGTGCGCATCGGGCAACCAGTAATGCAACGGGAATAGCGCCGTTTTGACCAGTAGCCCTGCAGTCATCAACGAAGCAGCACAGAGGGTGGGGCCATCCGCTTGGACCAGTCCTCCCAGACGATCCCAAGCTAGCGTTCCATAGGCAGCATACATCAATCCGACACCCAACAGGTACAGCAGCGAACCTGTCATGGCAGCGATGAGGTAACGCATCGCTGCCACCAAGGCACGTTCCCGACCGGCTAGGCCGATCAAAGCCACCGCCGACAATGTCACCATTTCCAGGGTAACGTAGATGTTGAACAGGTCGCCCGATAGAAACAAAGCGTTCAAGGCTGCCCACAGGATCAGCCATAGTGGCCAGAAGGCTGGTACCAGCCGCGCGTCCACAGGCAACTTGCTGCCACGCCGCAGGGCGGAAAGATAGCCCGAAGCATAGATAGTCGATGCACCCCCAACCAAGGATGTCATCCAGATCATCAAAGTGCTAATGCCATCGGCGTGCAAAGTAATCCCCAGTGGTAGCGTCCAACTGCCGATCTGATATTGCAGGGGGCCTGAATGTAAAACCCCGTACGTCAGCCAAGTCGCCAATCCGAATTGGATCGCGGATGTCACCATGGTCCAAGCCGCCACCGCTCGTGTTGACGTGAGAAACACCAGCAAGGCAGCAGTCAGCGGAACACAAACCAACCCCATCATTGCCGCATCGACTTCCAGGGGCACGTGACTAGTCCTCAAGGTCGCAGGGCAGTTCCGTGAAACCGGTTTCACGGTACAGGCGACGAATCAGCGCTAGCATCAATGCCGTGGCGCTGACCGCTACGACGATGCCGGTCAGAACCATTGCTTGGGGGACCGGATCGGGGGTTCCCGATGGAGCTCGCGTTGACAAGGCGACAAAAACCAAAAAAATTCCTGCCCCCATTAGATTCAATGCCAGGACTTTGCGTACCAAATTTCGGCAGAACAGAATTCCGTGAAATCCGATTCCAAACAGGACAACCCCAGCGACGGCATACAGGAAAAAAGTCCGGGTATCCACTAACTTCAACTTCCTTTTTTCAAGACGGTCTGCCGCGAGCGCAAGCGACCACCCAGGAACACACTGACCAGCGCCGCTGCGATCGACACGCCGCAAAATACTTCGATCATCAAAATCAACCACTTCGCCGTGGCCGGGGGATATTCCAGAAAGGATCGCCCGGTCAGCATTAACACGATACCGACACCTGTGAAGGCGAACAATCCGATCGTCAACAGCACACGTTCCAGCCAAGCAGGTAGTTTGTGGCTCCAGTCAATACCCGCCATGAATAAGACAACTCCCGCCGATGCCAGAATGGCCCCCGCTTGAAAGGCACCTCCAGGTGCGTGGTCACCCAGCCACAACAGGTGGGCGGAGACCAGGATGGACAACGGCGTCATTACCCGGACAAAGCCACGCAGCACTGGATTGGAGACCTCGCTGACCAAGCAAACTTCGTTCACACCACCCCCCACCAATGCCCAAGCCGCAAGGACCGCTAGCAGCAACACGGCCATTTCCAAAAGGGTGTCATAGCTGCGATAGTTCAGCAGTACTGCCGTGACTGGATTGCTAGTGCCAGCATGCTGCAGTTCCGCGATCGCGTGGTCGCTGAGCCCAGAAAACTCGCTTGGAAACGTCCAGACCGCGTAGCCAACCAGGCCCACAATGACCGCAATCAACACGGCTCCCAAACGTGAACCGACGGCCCATCCCGAGGAGTCCATTAGTGTTTCTCCGTCACTTGACTGATCGCCGCAGCGGTCGTCAGCAATAACGCCCCTGTTAATCCAGCACCTATGGCAGCCTCGGCCAATGCAACATCCGGAGCTCCCAAACGGGCCCAGACCAGTGCCAGCGACAGGCCAAATAAAATGTAAGACACGATGGCCCAGAAAAGGTCCTTGACCATCAGGCTTTGCGCGGCCAGCAGAACCATCACCGCACATACGGTCAGATCGAACAACCAGATAAAAATGTCCATCGTCAGGTTCTTCTCCAGGGCTGCATGCCCGATCGCAAGGCCACCCGAGCAATCAGGTGACAAACGGTCGCACTAGACTGCGTCATTAACAACCAGATCGCCAGCAACTTGATCCCTAACGCAAAACTGCCCACATGAAATAGCAGGCCTAGAATCATTAGCCCCAGACCTAAATTGTCCGCCTTGGTCGTTGCGTGCAATCGGCAAAACGCATCCGGAAACCGCAGCATTCCAACTCCACCGGCGCAGAAAAAAAAAACGCCACTTCCAATCAAAAACATTGAAAATGCGTAAATCAAGCCATTCATTCCACCACCTCCTTCGCGACCCTCTCGCCAAACCTGCTAGAAGCTACCGCCGCAACGGCATCAAGCAAACCGAAGACCAAGGCGATGTCGACCAAGTAGGGGCGGTCTAAAGCTTGGGAACTCAGCAGCAGCAGACCAATCGCGGTCGTCCCCATCAGTTGCGCCGCAAGCATGCGATCGACAAAGGTGGGGCCCAGGGCCACTCTGGTCAGGCCCAGCAATAGGTTTACCCCTAGGGCGATGGCGAAAATGAAAAAGCCTAGAAAGTTCATTGCGTTCGATCGCTCCCGGATTGGTAACCCTCTGCATCGTCACCGAACAAGCGGGCGATCACGCTTTCCATTTCCGCCAGTCTGGCAGATGTCGGATGCTGACAATCCAGTACGTGAATCTTCAACCGATCGCCATCCAAATGGGCACTTACTGTCCCCGGACACAAGCTGATCACATTAGCAAAAAACACTCGTGCCGTCCCCTCGGGTAAAGAAGTGTGATACTCCATCAGCCCCGGATCTAGCCGTAGTTGAAACGCAAAAGCTCGCCGCGCAACGTCGACGCCACCCTCGATAGAAAATGCAAAGAATTGCCAAGCAAAAGGCAGGATATATCGCGGCCTGCATTGCCAAGCCGTGGGCGGAGCCAGTAACGTGGAGGCCGCTGCTGCAGCAAATACCGTAGGAATTCCCACGATCCAGGCTTTCGGCTCGCCTTCGCTAAGAATCCACCAGATGACCAAACAGCTTGCTGCGTACGTCCAGAACCAACGAGCAAGTCGCCTTCTGCGGTCTTTCCTGTCTGGATTACCAGGCATCAGGTGAGAACCTTTCGTAAAAACTTCAACTCAACGGCGTCATTCCTGTTTTGCAACATAGGCTTGGAATGATCCACTTGTCTACGCCATCGTGGCTGAGAAAAATTGGCGATCGATGGTGCCCAGGCTTCATTATGGTCGGCAACGCTGGTTGTATGATCAGGCTCATCGATAACGCGTAGGCGTCCTTGCCCGGCTTCGTGATTGAAAAGATGGCCGCAGCCAATCCCGCGACTCAATTCGGGCATTGTTCAACGGCGGCATAGTTTAATCGCGAACTTTGCCAGGCGGAGTGATTCCGAAGATCATCGGGCGTAGCTCGCGCTGCCCTTGACGATTGATGACAAGCGTCGGTGCCATTGCATGCAGAAAGACTTCGCTTGCGAGCTCAAAGTTGAACGCCGATCCCGAATCTGACCCCACCGAGGCCTTTTCAAAGGCTAGCTGGTTCGCGTGATTGCTCCCAGCGGGCGAACGATCCGAACTTCCCGTCCGCTGCGCGCCCGACCAATTTTGCAACGCAAACGATTGCGTTCAACATAGTGACAGACGACATAACAATGGGGATCATCGTGGATGGGGAAGCTCTTCAATCGTGCTTGGTAATGATAGCCGAACTACCGAAAGAGAGCATCATACGAACTGCAGGAACTGTGGGGTCGTCCGGGGGTTGACCGGCAATAGGCCGATCGAACTGTCCAGCGGATCGACGGAGTTCAATGAAATGACGTTGTGTTGGGCGGCATTGCGTGGAGGGTGAAAGGGGTGACCATGGGCGGGGCGTTGCCGCCGGTGGTCGGTGGTGTTTGACATGTTGGTGGGTCGCTGGCATCTCCTAGCTTCTGCAGTAGGCGGCGAGCTTGGTCGTCGCGCGGATTCTGGACGAGAACCTGCTGCAACTGCTCGATCGCCTGCTGTATTTGGTCCAATTGCTGCAGCGCCAAGGCGAGCTGGAAACGGGTTTCCGCTTCGTCAGCCAGTTGCAGCGACCGTAGCAGGTAGCGCTGGGCCTCAGCCGGTTGTTGTTGCCGGACGAGGATGGCGCCGACCATCCGCCAAGCGGCCGCATCGTCGCTACGCAGTTGGACCAGTGCTTGGAACTGATCGCGTGCTTCGTCCCAGCGTTCGGCATCGACCAACATCGCGCCGTATAACAGGCGTGCTTCGGCATAGTCAGGCATTTGCTGGACGGCTCGGCGGAGGTATTCGCTGCCGCGCAGCAGATCGCCTTGGTTCCGAACGTAGGCCCCGGCGATCACCAAACTTTCCGGGTCCTCAGGCAACGTCTGCAGAGCCTGAAGCGCTAAGCGGCCTGCTTGATGATGTTTGCCAGCCCAACCGAGTACCTTGGCCAGATTCCTCTCAGCGACAGCGTGTTGGCGGCGATCGATCCGCGACTCGATTCGTTCGGTGGCTGCCTGGATATCGCTGGCGTCGAGTTCCCCAATCGTGAACAGCCGCTGCCCCGCCAGTTGCTCCAGAATCACTGCTGCAAGCGAGCGGTAGCCGTGAATCGTCAGGTGGACATGATCAAGGAACGATTCGTCGCCCGGGATGTTGTGTCCCAAACGGACCAGGGTCTGGTTCTTGAGCCGTTGATCGAAATCCACCAACGTCACACGCTGGGCTACCGCCGCTCGCCGCACCGCCTGCTGGAAGTCCGAGGGAATGCGAAGCGTACAAACGTCCTCGTCCGCTGCTCGCTGAAAGGCGATCGACGCGCGAGCCGGCCGCTCTAACGCCAGCAGTAACTGCCCGATTCGAAACTGTGTCCCGGCGTGACGCGGATCGACCGCCGCCGCTTGCTCCGCCACCGCCAATGCTTCTTCAAGCCGGCCCTGCTGCTGCAATCGGTCAACGAGTTGCAGTCGTCCCTGCTGGCTGTCGATCTCCTCTGTCGCAAGTCCGCTGGCAGTGTCGCTCTTGAAGGGCGAACAATCGCGCAGGTTAACTGCGGGGACGACCAAAACCAGCTCGGCACCGCAGTCGCGAGCCAGCATCGCCATGCGTGCTAGGTTAAACTCGAAATGTTCAAGAATCCGCTGACGCTGTGCGTCGTTGCGCTGGTAGGAAGCTGGCCCAACGGTATGATCAAGCACCGCGTCAACTTCGGCTGCTAACAGGTCACGCGCTTCCCCGGAACTGCTGGGCCGGTCGACCAACCGGCGGGCGGCGCTGAAGATACGTGTGTGCGCAAGCGCAGCCGAAACTCGTAGCACAATCGGTGGGAGGCGACGAAGCTCACCGTAGGTTCGTTGCTCGAGGAATTCGTTGTTCCCGGTGTAGACGACGAACAAATCCGGTTCGTAAGCAGCCAGTTCCTGCATCACTACGGCGACGCGATAGCTGGCGTAACTGATCCCGCCGGCATTGATCACCTCCCATGTCGTATCGGGCGCTGCGGCTGGCAACAGCTCGCGCATCCAGGCGGCGAACGACGTGCTGTCGTCGTAGGGGTGGCCATAGGTGGTCGAACCGCCGAGGCAGAAGACGCGGCGGGTACCCGGAGTCTTGTGTCGCGGAAATCGCTGGTCGTTGAACCACGCCAGTTTATTTTCGGCTGTGGTCATCCAGAGCCTGCCGTCGGCGTCGCGTCGGGGTACGAACAACGGCAGCGTATCGGCAAAGCCGACGTAGGGGTCTTCCTTGACGAGCAGCGTTTCGACACCGAAGAGCCAAAGACTGGCTTCGAGGCTTGCAAGGCATCCAAAGAGCACGGCAAAGGCGAAGAGTGTTTTTTTCCACCAGGGAAGCCGGGTTCGGTTCTCGTCGTCTGGACCAGCGTCTTTAGCGGCACCCCGCATCATGGCTCGCCCAAGCACACGAGGCGCCCCTCATCCAGCGCCAGGTAGAGACGTCGTCCGGAGAGCGCCAGGCCATCGTGGACCGGTCGGCCTGGTAGCTCCGCTTCGGACAGTAACGTACCATCGGCAAGCGAGTAGACTTGGGCAAGGTACTGGAGATCGCCGCTGCCGCCGACAGGCAACAGCCCGGCGACGTAAACGCGCTCACGCGTGATTGCCATGCCGCGCAAACGCGACTTATTGGTCATGCGGAGCGACCAGTCCTGGTCGCCCTGGGTCGCCTTGACGAACAGCTCTGCGTCGCCGCTCATCTTACCGTCCCCCCCCGCGACCGACTCGCATGCGAGGAAGCCGCTGGTTGCCTCCGGGTGGAAGGCGATGATCTGGGCGCTTTGGCGGCCCGAGGCCTGCCAGGTTTGCAGATTACGCCGCATTGCGATCGGACGCTGGTACCAGGCGTCGTTCAGCAGGCCCAGCCGCCCGCCGCGGAGCAGCGATTCCTTGGCGTCATGCGATTGGCCCGTCTCGGCGTCGAAACGATAAGAGGCCATCTGAATTGCTCCGTCGGCAGCCGCCAAGACATCGGGAATTCCCTTGTAGTCAGCAGCATGCTCATTCCAGAGCAACTCGCCCGACAGCGGATCGAGGGCACAAACGGTGATCCCGCCATCGGCACCGGCGTGACGACCGACACCGAAATAGGCTTTACCTTGGTAAACGAGTACGCCGCCGACGACCGGCCAGCGAGATTCAAGCTGGCCGTAGGCGACGATCCGCTGATCCTGTGGGGCGGCGCAGAATCTCCAACGCAGCGCTCCGTCCTCGGCACGCAAACAGTAAACCCAGCCATCACGCGAGCCGAACAGGCAGAGTCCCTCGTGCAGCGTAGGTGGGCAGTCGATGCGGCCACCGGCAGAGAAGGTCCAGCGGGGCTGGCCGGTCACAGCGTCGACGGCGACTAACCGATGTTGGTCGGTTGCCGCAGCGATCGCCAATGAACCGGCGACGACCGGACTGGAAACACGCCCGCCAGCCCGCAAATTCCAATCCGCCGCCCAATGCGGTTCCGGTAGGTCGCCCAGCGGTGCTTCCCATAGCATCGCGAGCCGCTGCGGACCCGGCTCGCTACTGCTAGCCGTTCGCAAGGAGTCGCACCGATAGGTCGGCCAATCCTCCTCGGTGGCCGTCCACTTTGGAAGCTGCTCGGTATAAGCAGGCCCGCGCACCAACCGCCACGGACCCGGGAGCCACGACTGGGGCTCCTGGGGTCCGCCTTCCAGGGCCATGAAGCCCCGGAGCATCGGATAGCAACCGCAACCGTGCGGGAAAGTGTACAGTAGGCCGTTGGCCGGAATCACACCGGCACGGGCGCAGGAATTGCGGGCCGCATCGAAGTGGTAGTACTCGCCGGTCTCGTAGCTAGCAAAGTCCATCGAACCGCACATGATCAGGCGTGTCGTGGCGACGTCGTAATTACAGCGGTGCTTCAGCGAGAAGTCCTTCGGCTTGATCAACCGTCGCAGCAGTTCGCCGCTACGCGGGTCAAGCCCCTCCCAGGCATATTGGCCTTTTTCCTGGCTCGAGGCGTTATGGACCCAGACCAAACCGTTCATCGCCAGGACCTTCAGGTAGCTGCCGCCATGGCCGATCTTGTCGTAGGAGTAAGCCCAGAGATGGCGTCCGTCGGCGGCCGCAATCCCGTGATTGCCTTGCTTGTCGGCGGCTACCAAGACGTCCTCGAAGGCCAGCACGAGGGTCGGGGTGCCCGATGCCCAGCCCCTTGTCGATTGTTGCCACCGCTCGCGGCCGTCGGCCAAGTCGAGACAGACGAACCGTGATTCACGGTTGCCTTCGGAGTCGCGCTGGCGTGTATGCAGGTAAACTCGCTGGTCCATTGCGAGGAACTGCTCCGGAGTCATCAGGAAACTCCATCGGAGGCGTCCCGATCGGGCGTCATAACAGGAGAAGCCCTCGGATGACTCTGTCAGCACGTGGCCATCGACCACTGAAACCTGCCTTGGTGCAGCGGTTCCGACAAAGGTGGTAATCGTCTCGCCGCTGGCAGCGTCCAACGCGACCAATGGGCCGCCCTCCTCGACGACCGTATAGATGCGATCATCCACCGCAGCCAACGCCGCTGATTTTTTCACTCCAGCCCGCTGCCACAGCAGCAACCCGTTGTGGGAATCGCGGGCGACCAACGTGTCTTGCGGGCGGGCTCCCTTGGGTGTTTCGACTTCGTCTTGGAACAGGTAAACGAGTTGATTGTCCGTAGCCACCACGGCCGGGACGGCGCTCTTACGATATCCTGTCGGCCAGAGCGGACCGGCCATCCATCGCGGCCCCGTAGGCACTTCGACTTCGGCGTCGTGAGAGACCGGATTGCCGCTGGGGCTGTGGCGCGGGTGCGTCCACTGGTCGTTGGAGGCTTCGGCTGATTTCTCAAAACGAGCCCAGAGACCTTGTCGATCGATGATTTGAAAGTCATCAACCCCAGCATCCTGCAGCAATTGGTCCAACGCAGCGTGGTCGACGCCGGTGGCGTCCGTGGCAGATTGGCCCAGCCAGGCGACGCCTCCGGGGCGTAAAACCCGACGCACTTCGTCAATCGAGACGCCTCGTTGCAGCAAGTCTGGAAGATTGTCGGCGACCAGCAGGTTGACCAGCTTGTCGGCATAGGGTAACCGACTGGCATCGGCCTGCTGGACTGAAACGACACCGGCCAATTGGGCCAAATCGATCTGCCGTTGCACCGCAGCAACCGTCTCGGCATCCTCGGCCAACGCATGCACCAAGTTGCTGCCCCCGGCGGCCAACGCCGTGGTCAGCGTGCCGTCGCGAGGCCCGAGGTGGACACAAAGCCCGGCAGCCCCCTCCAGGGGTCGCAGTAGTTCACGGGCCAGAACCTCGGCCTGCCGTGAGACAGGCGGCTCGCTCGAGGCAAACCGCCAACCGAAGGAATAAGTCAGCAGGCATGATGCCACCGAGGCGAGCAACAGTAATCGGCTCCAGATCGGTTTCATCGGGTTCTCCACTGAAAAGTCAAAAGTAAAGGTCGGGCAGACACGT
>SLFV01000502.1 GCA_007124075.1 Roseimaritima sp. | reverse complement strand
CGGAGCAGGCGCACAAACCGGAGTTGGTTCGCAGCAAACCGGAGTTGGTTCGCAGCAAACCGGAGCAGGCGTCGCACAGCAACCACCCTTCAACAGGCCGCCTCCACAACCACGCTTGAACAAACCGCCACCAAACAGTCCCGCCGCATCCGCCGCTGGGCTGACCATGATCGCAACAGCGAAGCAAACTGCACCCGTCAAAACTTTCTTAACCATCACACTGGACCTCTAGGGGTTAAACCAAAGATTTAGCCTAACCACGCAACACGAGACGTTTGCGTGTTCTGGCGCGGTTAGGCAGACTGTATCGCTCCTATCTTCCCCCATCACCAGCCTTTGTCAAGTAGCAAACCAGAAGTCCCTGTTCGTCCTAAAGGTCTTGGCAGCTCGGAATCAGTTGGAGAAGTCTGGATGGGTGGCGACAAGGATCTCCAGGATTTCTTGCCGGAGCGTTGGCGTCAGATGCTTGAATTCGGTTCCTTTTCTCTCTCCCTGCAAAATTTCGGTCATCGATTGCAATGTCCGCTGCTTGGCTTCCGGAGGGAGGTTTAGGAAAGCTTCGCTGTAAACCAGGTAGCTGCACGGGTAACGAAATATCCGGCTGGTCAAAGCGAACTGACGCAAGGAACGGCCACGAGAATCCTCCGGGCCCAGGCTGGCAAAGTATTCGCTGTAGCCGCTGGTACCCACAATCGGAGACCCTAGCGGCAGTTCGTCGCTGAAAAAAATGTACCGCACCAGCCGTTCCACCGATTTGTCAATTCTTCTTTGAGCACTTTCGCTTAACTGGTCCGCAGGTCGATCCAGCAATTCGTTCATCGCGTAGGACTGGTACGTCGCATGACGCGTTTCAAAATTGGCTGCGGCCAACGCATTGTGTGTTTGCGTCTGGTGTTCCAAGACCATCAATGCCACGATGTCACTGTGCTGGGTGGGGTAGGCCGCCGTCGAAACCAAGCCTTGCAGTGATTGACGATTGGCACCCTGTTCCAGATCCAGGTCGGCTTCATCCGAATCCACCAACAAATTACCCAAATGTCGCATCGTTCCATGCTGGCCGGTCACGTACCAGCCACCCCACCGCTGCTCCAGAGGGCTGGTGTGATCGATGGTGAAGGTGCCCCGACGCAGCAGCGGCTGTCCCTGGCGATCGGGATAGACGCTGCGGATCAAATAACCGGGAATATTCTGAGTTCGCGCACTGGCATGACAACTCAGGCACTGACCATTGTCTCGGATAAACTCAGGGGCAGTCATCTGAGTCTGCGGGACAGTGTAAAAAATCGCCCCCTGCTCCGGATCGGTCACTGCCAGCTCCAGGACGTCACCGCGCTGGCACCATCCAACGTAAACGTCGTCGTTGAAATAGAGGGCACGCGGGCGAGCTGGTGAGATGCGATTGAGCTGTAGGCTGGTTTTGGAAAATACAAGCGTTTGCGATGTCAAGGAAATATCCAAAGCCTCCAAAACCGACAGCAGGTAGCCATACTGGGCGTCATAGGCAAGCGAGCTCTGTCCCGCTTGAACCTGCCCTGCCAGTGCAGAGACGGCATCTCGCACCGGAGCTTTCAAGTAATTGACCGGTGGACCCTCAAACAGCGAATTTTGCGAGTGAGCTGGAGACCAGCCGGGTATCGTCGCACAGAAAAAACACAACCGAATTAGCAAGCGATGCATCGGAAAAAACCAGGCGGGAAGCGAGCGGGAACACGGAATCGCGAGCCGGCGACACCAAACCACATCATACACCCTTAGGTATACAATGCAAGCGGTAGTACCGCAGCACATCGTTTGGTGCCTGCAGCGCTGGCTTCTGGTTCCGTTGGCCGCTGCCGATTGGATGCCCGGTACTGGGGGATGACTAGGTTGGGAAGTAAGATAGGTGTGAGCGTTTGTTGTTCGTTGTCTTGTCATTGATCAGGGGTACTCTTCCACGTGGCTGAAGCTTCACCGGGAAAGGCATCGTTATTCCATGCCGCCGCCACGGTCAGTGGCCTGGTGACGGAGGATCAATGGCAGGCGACGAAGCTTCATGTGCTGCGTCAGATGACGCAGGAACGAGCAGGGGGACAAGCCAGCAATGATTCGTCGGGCAGCGGCATCGATCCGGTGAAGTTTCTGCGAGAGCGAGACCAGCGGATCGCGGACAAATTCATCGCAGATGGCGTGTTGACACGCTACCAGTCGGTACAACTGCTGGCTGGCAAGACGACGCTCAGCCTGGGTCCGTACGTGATTACGGACTGGATCGCGCAGGGGGGCATGGGGCAAGTTTTCAAGGCGGTTCATAAAGTCCTGGGACGGGAGTCTGCTGTCAAGGTGTTGCCCAAAGATCGCTCCACCCCCGAATCACGAGACGCGTTCTTGCGTGAGGTGCGGCTTCAGGCAGGGTTGGATTGTCCCTACCTGGTGCGGGCGTTCGATGCGGGGATGGATCGCGGTGTGCATTACTTGGTGACGGAGTATGTTCCGGGTACCGATCTGCGGCGCCTGGTGCGTCGGCGTGGACCATTGCCGATGCATCAAGCGTCGGCGGTGATACGCCAAGCCGCCTTGGGGCTGGATTATGCTCACAGGTTGGGCATGGTGCATCGCGACGTCAAACCGGGCAATATTTTGGTCACGCCTGACGGTCAAGCCAAGGTATCAGACATGGGTCTGGCGACGTGGTCCGAAGGGGGTGGGGAGGAAGCACGCAGTGGAAAGATCGTTGGCACGGTCGACTACATTTCCCCCGAACAGATTCGACGTCCGTTGGAGGTGGGAGCCGCCAGCGACATTTACTCATTGGGCTGCACAATGTACTACGCCGTCTGCGGGAAGGTTCCCTTTCCCGGTGGCGACAGTTCTTCCAAATGCCGTCGGCACTGCGAAGCGACGCCGTGGCATCCACGGAAATTCATTCCTGACTTGGACGAGGAGTTGGTGGAAGTCATTGCCGACATGATGGAGAAGGATCCGGCAAAACGGATCGGTAGCGCGGCCGAAGTCGCCGAGCGTTTGGAGCCATGGGCGGAACGGTTCGGCTCCTTTTCGGAGCAAGATACCGAGGAGAACGCTTGGGATTTGGCAATGCCCATGTCGGGTTCGGGGAATTTTCTGGAGCCAGCCGTTGACGCGTCGCACTGGGCTACCCCCAGTCCGGCGGAAACGGGCAATCACGATCGAGAAGAACTGACCGAACCGACGATCGAATCGCACATCGATGTTTCCACTGGCCTACCTGATTCGCTGGTCCCTCCCCCGGTAGTCGACCCTTACTATCGATCAGCCGCCATGCAACCGGGATTGGTCGTTGCAATCACACTTGCGATCACGGTTCCGTTATGCCTGCTGATCGGCGCAATCCTGGGGTTTCTCTTCCGAGCCTCGATGTAGGCCAGCTAGAGTGGGACTGGCGAGCAATCAACTGCCACACTGCAGAGAGTTCCGCTCCCGATCCGGCATTTGAAACCCTGATAAAAGGAAATGAGTGCCCAAAGCACTTATTCCATTGTCAGCGTCTCTTCACCGTCGCGCGACCCCATCGCTCCCCACAGACCAAAGTTACTTGGAGAGCCTTGATTGTTGTTCGCGTTGGTAATGACTGCATTATTCGGAGAACCTGCATCGATCGTTTCAGAAACAAAACGGACCGACCCATCGCACATTACAACCTGCACCCCACCCGGATGGTAGCTTGCCGCCGTGTTGATCACGTCAACCGAGCTATGTGGCGAATCCAAAAGTCGGCATGACGGCTTATTTGGACCAAGTGTTGTAAAGATCGAATTGACCATCGGATGCCCTTCGTGCCACATATTTCCGCGGAACCGCGACTCTATCGTAACGCCTTCGGGGTAAAACTTTGGGCGAGCAGGATTGGCCGTTTCGATACAACCTTGGGCACTTACGGGAGTACCACCAACTGCGACCTCCGAAACATAACCAGTGACCTCACGACGTCCAGAGGCGTTGCAAATTTCTCCGAATGCGATGGTATTAGACATCCCGTCCAGACAATCTCGGGAACCGTACTGATTGAAAATCCTGACCTGTGAACCAACTTGCTCGTAAAGAGCCATGGCAAACATACCACGTTTACCATCTACTTCACTTCTTGGGTCGCCTGAACCGTAAAAGTTGTCTCCAAAACACCCGGCGTAGTGAGTTTTTGCAATTTGCAAATCAACGCGGGGTGCCGGATGACTAGGGCAGACGAAAATAGGAATTTGGGTAGTCCATGGCGGATATTGCACGGTGACCGAATCACCCAAACCGCTACCCCAAGTTGTCGGCGGTCCAAATGGTGGGAAAGATTGCCCACCAGCAACCAGACGATTCGTGATTTGGTTCCACAAAGGATCTTGCTCCATGTACGGGAGCAGAGGAACCAATGGCCCTAGTCGACCACGGTTGTTCATTGCGTCGCCTGGCCCTGTTGTGCCTCCCGCACCCGCAGGAAATTTCTCGTAAGTCGAGTGGTAGTTTTGCAACGCAAGCCCGATCTGCTTGAGATTGTTCTGACAACTCATTCTCCTGGCCGCCTCCCTTGCCGCTTGCACGGCAGGCAACAACAATCCCACCAGCACACCGATGATCGCGATCACAACCAGCAGTTCCACAAGTGTAAATGCTGAACGACGGCAGTAAGGATTTTTGATCATCATCCGGGAGACCCTGCAGGAGAGAAAAGATTTCGAAGCAAAAGAAAAATCGTTTGTGTAGCCGTTTCGGCTATAACTATTCTAGTCTAACGAGTGCGGTGCCTTCAAAGTCAACACGACGAGCAAAATTCCGCACATTTTTTTCAGGGGTGGAGGGTGCAGAGGCAACCAGCCCCTCGATATTTGTGGAGAATCGTTTCATTTCGATACACCAGTAGCACGAGTTCGTACGGCCTCGGACAGTCGGTCGCGACGGTTATTTTCGTCACACAGCAGACATCCCGCCGATTCGGTCTAACCTATTGCGGCCTCCGCTTGCTGGTGCAGGTGGCGGATTTGCTCCAGGTCCACGTCGGCCTCGGGGAATTGGGGGTTCATCTTTTCAAACGTTTCCGCCACGATCGCGGCGACCGCAGCATCACGATACCACTTTCGATCTGCGGGGATAATAAACCAAGGTGACCGTTCCGAGTTGCACCGCGTGAAAACCTCCTCGTAGGCTTCGGCATACGCCGCCCAATCGGCGCGTGAGGTGTAGTCGCTGGGGTTCAGTTTCCAGTGCTTGGCGGGATTCTTGAGCCGCTTTTCAAATCGCCGCAGTTGTTCCTCGCGACTGATGTGCAGGTAAATCTTCAGGATCTTCGTCCCGGAATCGTGCAGCATTTCTTCAAAATGATTGATTTGGTCGTATCGCTTTCGCCATACCTTTTCTGCCACCAAATTTTCGACTCGCACCACCAGCACGTCCTCGTAGTGAGATCGATTGAAGATCGCAACCGTCCCATGAGCGGGCGTGCATTGATGGATCCGCCACAAGAAATCATGAGCTCGCTCAATCGCCGTAGGCACTTTGAAAGGATACGTTCGGCAGCCCTGAGGATTCATCTGCCCTAACACTTTGCGAATCAGACCATCCTTGCCAGCCGCATCCGGGGCTTGCAGAACAATCAGGAGGCTCTGACGGGCTTGGGTGTACAGCCGGAACTGCCAGTCACGTAACTCTTCGACCTTCCCCGCAGTAAACGCTCTGCCATGCGATTTCTTCGGAAAGGGTCCGTTCGTTGTGGTGGGCAGCTTGGCCAGCGAGACGGACTGGCCGGGTTTGACTCGGTACTGTTCATGAAAGTCGTAGTCCATCTTGCGCTCCTGGCAGTCGTCAAGGGGCGGTCGATCTGACCGCTGGGGACCTCTATAATGAGTCGCTCAGCACTGATCGTCTACCTCCAATCGGGATCCAACGGTGAGCATCCGCGTTTTACAATTAATATTAATCATTTCCGTGGCCGCGATCCCCGCCGTTCCTGCCGAAGACTGGCCGCAGTGGCGTGGTCCGCGTAGTGATGGCACGTTGCGGGGCCCCGCCCTGAAAGCCTCGTTGCCGGACGGACAGCTTCCGTGGCTTTGGCAGGCTTCAATCGGTCCGGGATACAGCGGTCCCACGGTGGCTGACGGCCGTGTCCTGGTGACCGACCGCCAGGCCAGCGATACGGCGGAGCAAGAGCGAGTGCTTTGTTTCTCCGCCGCGGATGGCGCATTGCAATGGCAACATGTTTACGACGCGCCGTACACGGTCGGGTACAGGGCCGGACCGCGGGCATCGGTGACGATTCACGACGGGAAAGCATTCGCGGTGGGGGCGATGGGGCATTTCCACTGTTTGGATCTGGCCACCGGGACTGTCTTGTGGAAACGTGACCTGCACACCGAATTGCAGATCCAAATGCCGATTTGGGGAATCGCGGGTTCGCCGTTGATTTACCGCAATCTGGTGATTCAGATTGCGGGAGGCCAAGGCCCGCAGTGCGTGCTGGCGATGGATCAAGCAACGGGTAAGACCGTCTGGGCCGCTTTGGACGAACCTGCGGGATACAGCGCTCCGATCCTGATCCGGCAGGGTGGGGAGGATGTTTTGGTTTGCTGGACGGGCGCGGCGGTCTCCGGCCTGGCGCCGCTTTCGGGTCAGGTGCTCTGGAGCCTGCCACTGGAACCACGCAATATGCCGATCAACGTCGCCACCCCCGTGACCGACGGCCGGCATCTATTTGTGTCATCTTTTTACGATGGTTCCATGCTGATCCGACTGGACCCGCAGCGTCCGGCGGCATCGTTGCTATGGCGACGAATCGGTCGAGACGAAAAAAACACGGATGCATTGCACTGTATGATCAGCACGCCGTTGCTGAAGGGGCAACACATTTATGGCGTGGATAGCTATGGAGAACTACGCTGCCTGGATCTGACCAACGGTGATCGGCTCTGGGAAAGTGATCAAGCCGTCCCCGGGGCGCGTTGGGCAACGGTCCACACCTTTCAGGACGGCGATCGGGAAATCATGTTCAACGATCAAGGCGAATTAATTTTCGGCAAACTGACTCCAAGCGGCTTTGAAATCGACTCGCGGGCACAGCTAATCCCACCCACGCGAATTCAATTGAACCGTCGCAACGGCGTCACCTGGGCCCACCCCGCGATCGCGGCGGGCGTGATCTACGCCCGCAATGACGAATCGCTAGTCGCAGCGTCGTTGGCCCAGTAGCAGCCCGTTGAGCGCCGGCCCTTTTCCATGGCATACCTGGCCGGGCAGCCAACTTAGAAAACGCGTTGTTGGTTGTCGAAACCAAACCGATGAAGTAATCTACTTACCGGGGTGTGGTATGTCAGGCGCAGGTCGATCGCGCTCACTTCTCGCCGGTGGATCGATGACGCCGTGCCCGTTGCCACATAGCCCTTGCCAACTTTACCCGCCTTCCTTTTTTGGGGATGACCGACCGATGCAGAAACATATCCTATTTTGCCTGCTGGCTTTTTTAAACTGGACCTGGGTTGCCCCTGTTCCAGGGCTCGCTCAGGAGGTGGACACCGACGGTTTTGAACGCTTAACCAACGGTCAGGATTTTTCTCTATGGCACGGTCGCCCGAATCTGGATCCGCGGAAGTACGCCGACGTCAGTGACGATCAGAAAGCCAAATGGCAGGCGGAGGTTGAAAAGCACTGGAGCTACGACGGTGATGTTGTGGTGAACGATGGTCATGGGGCTTACCTGACCACGAACGAGGATTTCGGGGACATCGAACTGCGTTTGCAGTACAAGACCGTACCGCTGGCCGACAGCGGCATTTATCTTCGTGGCACGCCGCAGGTACAGATTTGGGATTACACCGAAGAAAAAAAATTCAAGCTTGGGGCGGATAAAGGGTCCGGCGGTCTTTGGAACAATGCTGCGGGATCGCCTGGCAAGGACCCGCTGGTGTTGGCGGACA
The DNA here is from genome assembly GCA_007124075.1 of Roseimaritima sp. Taxonomy (GTDB): domain Bacteria; phylum Planctomycetota; class Planctomycetia; order Pirellulales; family Pirellulaceae; genus Roseimaritima. The sequence goes on along the minus strand of SLFV01000502.1, from coordinate 3,356 downwards.
AACCATTCGGACAGTGGAACGATGTTCGTATTCTTCAGGTAGGATCACGAACGACGGTTTACCTGAACGATCAACTGGTAGTGGACCACGCCCACATGCACAATTACTGGGACCGTTCGTTGCCGTTGTTTGCGACCGGCCCGATTCAATTGCAGACGCATGGTGGCGAAATCCGCTGGCAGGACATCCGAGTGCGTCGTTTATCAGCGGAGGAATCCAATGCGATCCTGGCTGAACGCGGTAACGATGGTTTCCATCCGATTTTTGATGGGAAAAGCCTCGCAGGTTGGCAGGGTGCAGTTGACGATTACGAAGTCGTTGATGGAGCGATCCAGTGCCGTGCGGGGCGAGGAGGAAATTTGTTTACGGAGAAGGAGTACGCCGATTTCGCGGTCCGGCTGGAATTCCAGCTTCCTCCCGGGGGGAACAACGGGTTGGCAATCCGGCATCCGGGCAAGGGTAATCCGGCCTACGCCGCGATGTGCGAACTGCAGGTCCTGGACGATACGGCAGAGAAGTACGCGAAACTGGACCCCAGGCAATATCACGGTTCCGCCTATGGGATGGTTGCCGCGCACCGGGGCTACCTGCGTCCGGTAGGGGAGTGGAACTTCCAGGAGGTTACCGTCCAGGGGTCGAAAATCAAGGTGGAACTGAACGGTTCCCTCATCCTGGATGCCGACTTATCAGAAGTGACCGAGTTTATGAAGGGTTCCCCGCATCCGGGCAAGGACCGGATCTCGGGATTCTTTGGTTTTTGCGGTCATTCGGATCCGGTGCGATTCCGCAACGTCACGCTGCGCGAACTGTAAGACGACCGGCAGATCAATGGGTACCCGACGGGGCGGGATTGGCCATGGTCGCCTTTTGCTCCGCCAACATCGTGGTATTTCTGGGCAATCGAACTTGCTTGCGGCGTCTATTGTTGGTTAAAGTCAACAGAGATGCCCCAGCAAGGAACAGAAATCATGCGATTGCCATTGAATCTAGGAAATCGATCCGGTTTGGTCACCCTGACTGTTGTCGCGTTGCTGGTACCAGCGACGACGGGATTGGGGCAGGGCTTCGGTCATGCGGAAGCGTCTTTGCGGCCGCTAGGTTCGCGGGGACTGGTTGATCAAATTCGTGCGCAAAATGATTTTGGCGTCGGATCCCCGATGTTCGCGGAGCGCAATCCGCAACCGGCTGGTCCTGGTTTCGGAGCAGTTCGGCAGACAGCGATGATGCAAGGCAGTGGTGGATTGGCCATCCCACCGCTCGCTGGCGATGCCGGTCCTTCGGGATCGGCACCACCGCCTGAGGGACCGCAGGTGCCCAGCCAACCACCCCCCGGATCCCTGCAACCCGTCCCGATCGATGGTCGGCCTTTGCCGTCGCCGCCTGCGGGAGATTTTCAGCCTGTTCCTCGGCCACAATTATCCCGCGACATGGCGACGATTGGCAATTGCGCCAACATCTCCCCGCCGTCGGGTTATTCCGCTGGGGGTTTGTACGACTGTCAGCCCGCGTACAGTTACCAGCCCTGGGGTACGCCCGTGATGCCAGTCAGTGGCAATGTGCCGATCTATCCGCCACAGACTTTGCCCCCCGGCCCCTTTGTCCCATCGCCCGGTTTTCGTCCACTGTTTACGTTGGGACAAAATCCATACAACGCGCAGTTGGGACAAGGAATAATCGGGCAACCCAAAGCGTATGTGCCGGGACAAACGATCCGCAATTTCCTGCGGTATCTAACCCCGTAGAAGAATTGAGGAGCTTTTCCTCGTGCCAAACTCTTTCTTCCAAAGCAACTCCGGTACAGCGGTTGTTTTCCGCTGCTTGGACGCGACGTTCAATCGGGCAGCCGAGGGGCTCCGGACGTTGGAAGATTACACCCGTTTTGGATTGGACGATGCGTTATTGACAGCGCAACTGAAGGATTTGCGACACGAATTGGCTGGGATCCTTTCCGCGATCCCCCAAGATTCGTTGCTGTTGCATCGTAACACCCTGGGAGATGTGGGGACTGCGGTCGAGACATCCGCGGAGCGTTCGCGGGCGGATGTGCACAGTGTCGCTGCGGCGGCGGTCGCACGATGCCAGCAAGCGTTCCGGTCGTCCGAAGAATTCGCGAAATGCATCGATCCCGAGATCGCGAGGCGATTGGAGCGTCTGCGTTATCGCTTCTACACGCTGTCTGCGGCAATCTTGACCCTGCCTCGACGGTCAGAGCGCTTACGGTCGGCTCGACTGTACGTGTTAGTCACGGGGGACGAAAACCTGGATCGATTTGCATCCCAGGTGCAAAAAATCGTCAGCGGCGGTGCGGACATCATTCAGTTGCGTGACAAGCAGTTGACCGACCGTCAGTTGTACCTGTGTGGGCAGCGACTGAACGCGATCGTCCGCGCGGAGGCCAGCGAGTCACGACCATTGTGGATCATGAACGATCGCCCCGATTTGGCGGTAAGTTGTGATGCCGATGGGGTACATGTTGGGCAGGACGAGTTGCCCTACGAAGCGGTACGGCGGTTGGTGGGAACCGATTGTTTGGTGGGCGTGTCGACCCACGACGTATTGCAGGCGGAGGCGGCTCAGTTGCAGGGAGCGGATTACATTGGCTGCGGCCCGACCTTCCCCAGTCAAACCAAATCGTTTGCGGACTTTCCTGGTTTGCCGTTCCTGCAAGCCGCAGCGGCCGCGATCACGATTCCCGCCTTTGCGATTGGTGGGATCCAACCGGGGAATGTTCAAGAGGTCCTGGACGCGGGTTTTTCGCGAATCGCGGTCGCTGCCGCCGTCAGTCAGGCACAGCACCCGCTTGACGTGCTGCAAGCGTTCAAGCGGCAGCTAAGTTAATTCCGGCAGGCCATCGGGCAGAACTCCGTCGGCGACTTCGTCCTCCCATTGATCCATCAGTGGCCAAGACTCCGCCAGCGTGCCGAAATCGGCCATGGTTAAGTAACCGCGTAATCGCCTGATGGTCTGATCCAGCATTTCATTGTCCTTGCGAAACAGCGGACCATGGCTGGGCAGCAGCCACTGCACATCACTATCGCGAATTCGTTCCAGTGAGCCGATAAAGTCCAAGAGGTTACTGCCGTGATGGGCATCGATCGCGCCAACGCAGCCATCACGGTAAATATTGTCCCCACTCAGCAAGACGTCGTTCAAACGAAAGGCCAGTTGGCTGTTGGTGTGGCCGGGCGTATGCCAAACCTCCAGCTTCAGCGTACCGACCTCCAGGACGTCCCCTTCTTGGATTTGCTGCTCGATTTCCACCGGTGGCATTTCCATATCCAGGCCTTGCGCGGATATTTCGGCCAGGGTCGCCAAACGGTCACCCGACTGAAGCGGACCCACCGCGTTGGGATGGG
>SLFV01000197.1 GCA_007124075.1 Roseimaritima sp. | reverse complement strand
GTCTGATTTGGCTCAGGAAGCTTTCCGAGCTGGTGATACAGGGCCATTAAAAATGGCTGGTTTTCGGGACGTGCGCAAACTAGAAGATTCTGACTTCTGTTTGAATCCGACGACCAGAAAGAATGGGGCAAGTTGATTGGCGACGTAGCCAGTGCGACGGCGATTCTGGATCGGTTCCTGCACCACAGTGAGGTGTTGCGAATCAGCGGTCACAGCTACCTAACGAGGTTATCGACGGGTTGCTTGTTGGCGGGAGCAACAAGGAGCAGAAAGCCGTGACTGGCTGTAACTGGGGGTCTTGGGGGGCACGTCGTTGCTCCGTCGTTTACTTCGCTAAAAAAAGGTGCGGATGCCGCCTGTCACGCTGTAAGCGTCGTCGACCAACGGAATGAGTTGCCATTTGTCGAACGTGGTGCAAGGGTGCGAGATTCCTGCTGCAACTAGATCGCCAACTTGCAGTGGCGAGTCCGGCGGCAGATCGACGATCGCATGCTGATCATTGAGCGAAGCGATGCGGTGGTTTGCGGGGATTGCTAATGGAACACTTTGATCGCCCCGACGAAACCATTGGGTCAGCAAGGGAAGGTGAATATCATAAGAGCAGTCACGCTTTCCGAAATTCAGTACCGCTCGCGTAGGTTCAGGGCGTGATTGAACACACGCCCAAACTTCCAATGCCGCTTGTAAGCCAGGGCCAAGTTTGTCGGCTAGTTCGCAACGGCTGAGCATCCGCTCGTGCAATTTCTGGTAGAAGATGCTGTCGTGAGTGAGGTAGCAGCCACTGCGAAGGATCACTTCGGGCCGTGGAGTTAAAAAATTTTGTTCTCCGGCTTGAACGACCATGTCAAAAAATGCTGATCCACCGGCGCTGAGCAACATAGATGTTTTATCGAGGAGGCCTTCTTCGCAACACCTTGTCGCCACTTCACAAAGCAGTCTCAAATACTTACCAATCACTACCTCCGTCTCTTCCGTGCTCGTACACGCAATGGTGCCTTCGAATCCCTCGACGCCGCGCAGTTGCAAGCGGGAACCGTTCTGAGCGATGGTGCGGGCAACGGCTAATGCGGAACGCATATCACGAACGCCACACCGCCCCGACGCCACACCAACCTCCAGCAGAACCTCGATCGGACGACGCAGATGCGATCGCCGCGCCGCGTCGGATAGCCGCCGCACCGACTCCGCGGAATCGACCAAGCAAACTAGTTCAAAATCATCGTCCTGCTGCAACAGCCGAGCAACCGAATCGATTGCCGAGGGGATGATCAACTGGTTGGCCAACAAGACTCGTCGGACTCCAAATCTTCGGGCGATTGCCAACTGATGGACTGTCGCTAAAGATATCCCTCGCGCACCGTCCTCCAACTGCTTTGCAAACAGTTGGGGGCTCATGGTGGTCTTGCCGTGCGGATACAAGTGCACGCCGGTGGCCTGCAAAAACCGTCGCATCCAATCGCGGTTGTGCTCTAATGCGCTCGTCTTCAGCACGGCCAACGGTAACGGCAGGTCTTCCGCAAGAACGTTCCAGCCCTGTTGGCCGATATGCCGAAGTTCAAAAGGCTTGACGCCCAGCGGGATACCCTTGAAGCGATCATCGATCAGCGAGTTTTCAATTTCCTCCAAATGCATCATCGGGATAATTCCAGGAGCCCCAGTGCGTCGCGATGGACCATTCTCTGAATTGCCTCTGAATCGAGTTGGCCCGCGCTGGATGTTGCAAACATATCATTAAGCCGTTCAAGCGTCTGCAGTGTGGCATTGACCGTTGTAAATGGATAATCGGTTCCGAACAGCAGTTTGTGCCAAACACCATACTCTTGGACCAGCATCAAGCTGTGATAGAACTGAAAAGGTCGGTAGTGCAATGCGCTAATGTCGGCATACACATTGTCATGTTTGCGGATCACAGCGATACATTCTCCTTCGTACGGATGCCCGAGGTGCGCCATGAGGATTTTGACGCCAGGGAACCGCCGCGCGACGACATCGATATGCCGCGGCAAAGTGTATTCCAATGGTGCTTGGGAAACAAAGGTTGTGCCGGTATGCAGCAGCACGGGCAGTTGATGCTTTGATGCGTACTGCCACAGCGGATCGAGTCTTTCGTCTTGCGGAAAAAATCCTGCATACATTGGCATTAATTTGATGCCGCGTAAGCCGAGTCGTTGATGTCCATCATGCAGCTCAGCTTGCCAGTCAGATTGCGTGGGGTCGAGCGCCATGAAGCCGATCAGGCGGTCTGGATGTAAGGCCACATAATCAGCCACAGCTTGGTCATCTACCCACAATCCGCTTAAGCGAGCTTTGCCACCAAAGACGATTGTTGTTGTTACGTCGTCAGGACAGGTCGCGCGATACTCTTCGTATCGGACCGTCAGATCGACTTCGACTCCCGCACGTGCCCGCTTGGCCTGCTCGCGAAAGTCATCATTAAAGTGATCGGGATAACGAAAGTAATGGCTATGAACATCAACAATCACGGGCGGGCCTTTACGACTTCTGGGGATGGGCAGTCAGTAAACAATTTTCTTATGAATCTTCGGGTTTTACCTCAGGTCGTCTGCTGATCGGTAACAAACTGATAACCATTCCAACGATCACTTGGGCTAACAACGACAGCGGCATTGCCCACAAAAAGCTGATCCCCTGGGTCCCGGTCAGCTCTTTCCAATAATTAATGCCGCAGGCCACGGTCAAGCCAATAACCGCCCCCAGAATCGTCCCCAGCGGCGTTGCCCAACGGACAAACATCGCCATGAAGAACAAACCGAACAGGGGGGCGACCAGCAAGTTGACAACCTTAAAGGCGATCTCAAGCATGTTCCCTTGTACCGCTCCCACGAAAGTACTCAACACCACGACAACGAAGCCAACCAGCACGGATATGATGCGAGCGCGTCGCACGTGATTCAAGTCACCGTTGGATACCTTACGAAAACGATCGATAAAGTCGACCGCGATAACCGAGCAGGATGAGTTCAAGCCTGACGATAGACTGGACATGGCTGCGGCCAGCAACCCCGCAACCACCAAACCGCTGAGCCCCACGGGAAGGCCAAAAACAATAAATTGCGGAAACAATTGATCGGCATGCGACGCAATTCTCTGGCCGTCGATCAACATGTATCGGTGGTCACGAAAGTAAGCCAGCAGGGCAAGCCCCAGCACCGCTAAAAAGCATTGGACGGTGCCGCCGGTTAACAGCGAGATATTGAACATTCGCCGGGCGGCACGGACGTCGCGGGTGGCCAGATAGCGCTGAATCGCCATCTGATCCGAACCTGACGTGCAGACAAACCAAGTGAAGGTGGCGATGAATACGCCCACCAATGTGACCCGAACGCTGGGGTCGTAGCCCAGTTTGGGTCGTTGCCAGTTTGGTGCCCACTCCGTCGGCCACCAAGACGTGACGCCGCCCATCTCGAAGGTGATCACGACCATCGCTAAGATCGCACCGCAAAATAGGATTCCGGTCTGGATCACGTCCGTAAAAACTACCGCGCGAAAACCTCCAAGCGAGGTGTAGATGACCGTGATCGCACCCAGCAGTGCACACATCCAAGGAGTCGCTGATGGGTCCAGTCCGATCAATGGTACCAGCACTTTGCTGATCGTCGCGTAAATTATGACGGCCATCCACAGGAGACGAAGTGATAGAAAGAATATCGATCCCAATAGACGCACACTGAGGCCCAGTCGAATCTCCAGGATTTCATAAGCGCTGGTGACATTCAGCTTCATAAAATAAGGAATCAGCCACCAACCGACGGCCCAAGCGATGAACGGATAAGAGAGTAGGCCACAGAGAAACATGGGCCCATGCATGATGATCTCCCCGGGCCAGGAAAGATAGCTGATCGTGCTTAGCAGCGTTGCAAACAGCGACAACCCGACAGCCCATGGTTTCATCCTGCGCCCGCCAAGCAGGTAGTCATCCGTGGTGATCACCTGTCGCGAGAAGTACCAGCCGACCGCGACCATCGCAAAAAGATACGCGACGATCACGGTCCAATCCAACGCGGTGATCCGGTGCAGTTGGCGGCGATCGATGCGAAGCAGTGCATAAGCCGATGCGGACCGAACATCCGCATCGGTATCAATGAGCCTGTCCCGTAAAGTGGCAACGTCTTCGGTCGTACCCCCTTCTGCGATCGCCATGACAGCCGTGTATCGCTCGCTGGCTACATCTTTGGTAGTCCACTGCCGCAAGGCCTCGCCCAACGATTTTCGACTGGTTTCCGCTGCGGTTGGAGCGCCGGTCTGCGGAGCGATCAACCAAGCGGCGGCAAGCAGATGGATTTTCGCTGGCGAATCATCCGGTTCCGACACTGCGGCTTGAAGAATCGCGGTTTGTTCTGTGGGTCCCGGCGGTCGCTTCAGATTGCGGAGCGCAAAAGCGGCTCGTAAGCGGGCGATCGGATCATCGGCTCGCAACGATTCGACCAATTTGGTACGAGCCCCTGCTTCGCCAGCATCGGCCAACAACCACAGGGCAAAGGCCGCAACCGCTGGTTCAGGCGAAGCCGCCAAATGTTCGGCAGCCCGAAGATCTTCCGGCTCAAGCGACTCGCCAAGCTTGGCAAGCGATTCGGCCGCATGGACTCGATCGGGCCCGGCGGGGTCTCGCAGCGCCTGACGAATGCGATCCACTGCCTGCTTGCGCTGCGGTGGACTTGTGGCCAACTGCGCCCAAATTCGCCAGACTCCGATCCGAAATCCCGCTTCGCTGATTTCAGCATCCGTGGGAAACGCGGATGCCACATCCTCGTTATAGCCATGCCAAAGCAATGCTTCGGCGGCATGGATGCGCACCCAGCTTTGCGACTGTTGGAGCGTAGTTCGCATGGTCTCAACAAGCTGATCACGCTGAAAATTATTCAGCGGTCGATCGCCAGCCCGCACCACTGCGAAGCCGCCAATCGAAACAATCCATAAACAAGCAGCGATCAAGAACCGCAAGATTGCAGCGTGCTTGGAATCGTTCCGCCGGAAATCTAGCATCGGTCTCTTTCAACTACCGCGGCCATCGGTGGTGCTAACATCTTTACCATGCGGACCAACCACCATCGATCAGTAGGTTATGGCCGTTCACATAACTACTGGCATTGGAAGCGAGAAACACGACCGCTCCCTTCAACTCGTGCGGTTCTCCCATGCGTTGCATCGGGCTTTTCTGTCTCAAACGGTTGACCAAATCTGGGGGCGCGAGGGGTTGCGGAAACGGTCCAGGACTGAGGCAATTCACACGCACATGATCGTCCGCCCAATAGACGGCCAAGTGACGGGCCATTTGTATAAGACTTCCTTTCAGCGTCTGGTAAGCGACCGGGCTGGACGCACAGATCCCGGCATACGTCTCCGGATAGGAGCCGACGGTTCCATACATCGATCCAACAAGAATCACACTTCCGGAAGCCCGTCGCTGGGCAATATGATTTCGCATTAAGCGCGCTAACAAGAAATACCCGGTCGCATTCGCCAACTGACGCGTAAACTGTTGGCCGGTCACCGTTGCCCAATCTTCTCCCAGCGGTTCGTGCCCGTTATTGACCAGTACATCAACCTGCCCCGCTTGTTGGATCGCCGCCGCGAACCCCGCTTCCAAAGACGGTTCGTCCATGTGGTTCAGTTGGACACCGTGATGGGATCCTGTTCTAACCGGCGGCAGTGCAGCGGCGGCTTCCTCCGCAGTGGCCTGGTCGCGACTAGAAATCACCACGCGTGCACCGGCTTCGGCTAGGGCTCGAGCCATCGCTGCGCCCAGGTAACCGGTTCCCCCAGTTACTAGCGCAACCTTTCCCTTCAAGTCAAACAATTGAGCAACGGTCGGTTCATCAGCCGGCATAGGCTCTCCTCAAGGCAAACAGCGTCTGCTTCATGGGTGCTGGGATCACGGGCGACTTTCCATGCGCCTGATGAGGCGATAAATACTATTTTATTGACAGCCCGGTCATCATGATAGTAGGATGGGGCGATCGAGGAAAAATAAATGAGCGCAAAGCGAGGCCGTTCACCCGTCATTTCTAAGTCGAGGCAGCTAGCCCGGAAGATTCGCGAGCGGATTCAACGCGAGCAGGTACCCGATGGGACTTTTTTCATGACGGAGGCGCAACTCGCGGAGGAATATGGTGCCTCGCGAACGGTCGCGCGCGAAGCGATCAGTCGCTTGCAAGCTTTGGGGATCCTTGAGGGACGCAAACGAAAGGGGCTGGTTGTTCGTCACCCCGATCCCTTGTTGCTGTTTTCAAAAAGTTTGCCGTCGCTAATCGCCTCGCCCGAAGATTGGCGAGATCTTGGACAACTTCGTTATGCCTTAGAAGTTGGCGCGATTGAACTGGCCGTTCGGTCCGCCACGGCTCCGCAGATCGAAGCGCTCGGCAAGGTCGAGCAGGAGTTGGAGCAGGTGTTACAGGAGGATATGCGATCGCAACGCGCCGTCGAGTTGGACGTTGCGTTCCACTCCCAGATTTTACAAATGACCGGCTCGCGACTGATTGCCGGAATGCAGCAAGTGTTGGTGCAATTTTTTCAATTGGCACCGCGTTGTGAAGCGACACCCGCGACCGCAGACCGTATCGTTTGGGAACATCGAGAGCTGTTTCATGCGATCCGCGAGCGCGATGTTGAGCGAGCCCGGGCAATGGTTCGTGTGCAAATTCGATCGGCGATGAAGGTAACCGGCGACATCCACAGCGACAACGTTATTGATGGTAGCGATACGACCGAGGATGTTTTAAACAATTAGGCAAAGAAGATTTCAAAAATGTTATCCCTACGATTTCATTCCCCCAAAGCGAGAAGCTTTGTCATGCGTGTACATCAGATTTTTTCGTTGATTATCATGATGCTTGCTGAGGGGCTGCTTGCAAGCGTTCCGACTGGTGCTGCCGAGCCAATCGAACTGGGGATGCGGCGGGAGCTGTTTGTCGATCATCACTTGATCGACAAGCTTGAAAACGTGCAATTGGTTCTGCATGAACCGCGTGATGAAGGACCCGTTTTGAAGTTCGATCAACCGTGGGAGGGTCGTTTTTCTGGATATGCGACCGTCCTTCATGATGACGGCCTCTACCGTCTTTACTATCGAGGTGTGCCGACCGCAGGTAGTGACGGAAACAGTCGCGAGGTCACATGTTATGCCGAATCGAAGGACGGCTTGACTTGGTCTAAGCCTGATCTAGGCCTGTTTGAAGTCGATGGGACGCGTCAAAATAATGTTATTCTGGCTGACGCGGCTCCGGTAACCCATAACTTTTGTCCCTTCATCGATCGTAATCCGTCTGCTGATCCGGCGCAACGCTTCAAGGCCATCGGCGGAGTCTCTCGCAGCGGTTTAGTTGCCTACACGTCCGCCGACGGAGTCCACTGGGAAAAACTAACAGAAGATCCGATTTTCAAAGACAGTGGCTGGGTATTTGACTCGCAGAACCTCGCTTTCTGGTCAGAGTCGGAACAGCAATACGTGCTCTACTATCGCAAGGCTCCCGACCGCATTCGGGCAATCGCGAGGACGACGTCAGTCGATTTCGTTCATTGGACCGAACCGACAATGATGACGTACAGCGACACCGATACCAGCAAACCGAGTCATCATCTTTATACGAATCAGACCCAGGCTTACTTTCGCGCCCCGCATATTTACATCGCAACGGCCGCGCGTTTTTTCCCTGGGCGGCAGGTGATTTCTGCCGAGCAGGCCGAGGCGGTGAACGTCCATCCCAACTATTTCAAGGACACTTCGGATGCGGTCTTCATGACATCTCGTGGCGGTCATCATTATGACCGGACATTCTCAGGCGCATTCATCCGGCCAGGAATCGGACTAGAGAATTGGGTATCGCGAACAAACTATCCCGCTTTGAATCTAGTGCAGACCGGGCCGACCGAAATGTCTTTATACGTGAATCAGCACTACGGCCAACCGACAGCCCGCTTGCAGCGTTACTCATTACGGTTGGACGGTTTTGCATCCGTTCGCGCGGCATATGAGGGCGGCGAATTGGTTACCAAATCAATACGATTCGATGGCGACCGGCTGGTGCTAAACTTTGCGACGTCGGCGGCGGGTGGAATTCGGGTCGAAATCCAAGACGCGGAAGGCACGCCATTGCCAGGTTTCACACTGGACGACACGGTCGAACTGATCGGGAACGAGATCGAACGAGAAGTTCGTTGGAAGCACGGTGCAGACGTCAGCCGATTGGCTCAGCAACCGGTACGTCTGCGACTAGTAATGAAGGATGCGGATGTCTACGCGCTGCGGTTTCAAAAGTGAGCCGACAGCTTTTTTAGCTGCGGGCCCGTTCAAAGCCACTTGACACGTTTTTGGCTTGGGGTGCTGTGCAACAATTGGGAAACTACAAGAAAGGTATTCTATGACTGTCCATTATGCGCATGCTTTCCGGTTCTTTGTCTTTGTCTTTGTGTTTGCCTTGGTCTGCGGAGGTCCGCGGGTAGAGGCCGTGGATCTTGAGGTCTGGAAGATCTGGGACCAGGGAAAACACAATGCGTTCACCGACCTGACACGGTTTAAGGACCGTTGGTATTGCGTGTTCCGTGAAGGCAAGGGGCATGTCTCGCCCGATGGTGCCTTGCGAGTGTTGCAGTCGGACGATGCAAAGACATGGCGTTCCGCCGCGTTGATCAGGTCTGAGAACGGCGACCTCCGTGATGCGAAGATCACGGTCACGCCGCAGGGCAAGCTGATGCTGGCCGGTGCCTCGGCGCTCCATCCGCCGTCGGATATTCGCCATCAATCGTTGGTTTGGTTTTCCGATGATGGAGAAAACTGGAGTGACCCCGTCGAGATCGGCGATCCCGACTTTTGGATCTGGCGAATTACGTGGCACAACGATGTTGCTTATGGGATCGGGTACGCAACGGCGGGGCCGAAAACCACCCGGCTTTATAAAAGCAATGACGGCAGAAAGTTTGAGGTTTTAGTCGAAAATCTGTTTGATGAAGGTTACCCAAACGAAAGCGCTATTGTTTTTCTGGAGGATCAGTCCGCCATCTGTTTGCTGAGACGCGACCCAGGGGAAGCGATGCTTGGCAAAGCGTTTCCCCCCTATACGGAATGGACATGGCAGGGATTGGGGAACCGTGTCGGCGGCCCCCACTTGCTACAATTGCCCGACGGTCGTCTGCTGGCTGCGGGACGTGATTACGTCGGCGGAGCGACCACGCGATTGTGGTGGCTTGACGCGAAACTACCCAAACTGAAAGAAATCGCGAGGCTTCCGAGCGGCGGTGACACCAGTTATCCTGGATTAGTCTGGCATCAGGATCGGCTATGGGTCAGCTACTACAGTTCGCATGAAGGGAAGACCAATATCTATTTCGCTGAGGTGCAAATACCAACTGCACCTTAGGGGATCGCCTGTTAGGCGGGCGTTCGTCATGCTGCTAACGCCAGCAAATCAGTTGGGCAGAACACGGTCGATTCCTACTGATCTTGCGTCCTGGCGAGACGGCACCCACCAATTCACGCAAATGTAAGGCGTACTTATCCAGATCGCACCTTATAACATGGCATGTTTTTCACATTGGAGGCGTCGAGTTCGATGATGCGTAATACTGTCAGAAAAGCAACTGCCCGCTGCCCTCGCAGGAAGTTAACGGTCGAGAGACTGGAAAGTAAGCAACTGTTGGCGGCTGCTCCGTTGATGGCCAGTGACGCCAGTGATCGAATCATTGCCTTCGAAGGTTTTGATCAAGAGTGCTGGTCACGTCACATCGCGGCACCCAACGGATTTAATGTATCGCACCCGTGCAACGAATTCATCTTCCTCGGTGAAAGTGATGCCATTGAACTAGTGCAAACGCCGTTGGCCCCATCAGGCCAAGCCGCGTTAAAAATTTCCCATCGTTTTGACGAGGAGCGTGGGCAAGCCGTCCTACCGATTGAAGGCACCGACTATCTTCGCACCGAGCAACTGATCTATTTCAGTCCTGAATACGACTTCGGATTTGGGCAAAAGATTCACCGGATTTACAGTGCCGACGAAATCGAGAACGTCAACTTCGAAATGGTTGTGATGGCGTGGGGCCGCGCCCTGCCCGGTTACGATGATCACGACATGTCCGGGATCAATGACACACGATTCCTCTCGCTGTCCTACAACGGCTCGAAAAACCCTGACTTGGCGTGGGGATCGGCATGGAGTGACGATTTTCGCTTGCAACGCGAAGTCTGGCACAAATTGACGACGGAGGTGCAGTTAAACGATCCAGGCCAACAGAATGGCTGGGTCAAGTTGTATGTAGACGATGTGTTAGTGGCAGAGCTGTCAGGGCTTGAAATACGGGACACCCATGACCACCTCTTCAATCGCGTGCTGGTGGGCGGTTGGTATTCCAACGGTGCGGCAGGCTTGAATCCAGCCGTGGACCCTCAAGGAACAACCTATAAGCTAATTGATAGTATTTTGATATCGACAACCTCTGCGGTTGCTCCTGATCCTGATCCTGACGATCCAACCCAAGGTGAGCCCTTGGTGGACCTGGAATTGATTGCCACTGATATTAATGGGAATCGGATTACGAAGACGGCACCGGGCGAGCGTTTCTTTTTGGATGTCTATGCAGGTGATTTGCGTGACGAACCGAGCGGCGTGTTTTCCGCCTTTTTTTCGATCGATTTCCCGTCGGGCCTCGCGGAATTCTCGGGACCGATCTTTTTCGGGGCGGACTATCCAAACACGCAAAACGGGGATTTCTCGCAACCGGGAATTTTCCGAAACGTCGGTGCAGTGGCGGCTGACAAGCAGCCAATCGATACAAGCGGATTGCTGGTGCGAATTCCTGTCACGGCAACCAACCCGGGTGAGCTTACCTTTAGTGCCGGACCCCCGGACGCAGGTGAATTTTTTGAAACGACATTGGTGCTCCGTGACGAAGTGGTTTCGATAGAACGTGTGCGTTTCGGCACGATTGCGTTAACGGTCCAAGCCCCCACAAGCTCACGGCACAATCAGCAACACCCCGCCGATGTGGACGACAATGGAAGGGTTACACCGCTGGACGCCCTGTTGATCATCAACTTCCTGAACCGTCACGGCATCCGTCAGGTCGATTCTTTGCCTGCCAGTGAAACACCGCTCTTTCTCGACACGAATAACGATGGTCTAATATCGCCCGCCGATGCGTTGTTTGTTATCAATGCGCTCAATCGGCAAGCCAGAATCTCCCTGCCTGCTGGAGAATCGGCAGCCTTCGAAAGAAATTCCAACGATCGCCGTTCGGCGATCGTAAAACTTCACGAGGGAATTGAAAGC